>NZ_RZQT01000169.1:0-10998 GCF_003998485.1 Mesorhizobium sp. M7A.F.Ca.CA.001.04.2.1 | reverse complement strand
GCAACAATCGTCAGAGCCTCATCGAATTGGAGATCATGCTTGACCAGCAAATGCGCGGCCAATGCTTCGATGGCTGACCAGTGATCGAGTACTAGCCGGGCCGTGCGATCTTCGATCCGCCTCCAACCGGGGCGGCGCGGCATCAGGAACCGCAACTCACCATAGATTCGCTTGGCATCCGCGTAGTCGCTGCTCCCCTCATTCGCGTCGGACGCATTCATCGCCATATCGCGCGGGTCCAGATAGCCTTCGAATGCGGATTCTGCAAAAGGACCTGCCAGACACATAACTATCTCCCGGATCGCACCATCGCGTTCCAAATATCGATCCATATCGTCCTCGAAAATCGGCTTTCGCTTCGAGGTGAACCCTTGCGCTGAATAAAAAGCGTCGCCCATGACAACACCATGGTAATCCCCGTCACCGGGCTCGGGGTAAATACTAACACTTGAGAAAGCAGGGAATTCACGGTCGTCGTCGAACATCTGACGCTTCAAAACGATGGCGGCCACCGCGTGCCCGGCTTCGTGGTGCGCCACAAGCGGGAGAGGTTCGGAGGCTACATTCATGGGGTGCGGCTCTCAGGTCTAGTTTGCTTTTGCGCATAGGACCGCAACCGTCGTGCCAACTGGGAAAATCGTTTCGGACAATGCGATCGCTCCGATAGCGTTGTGTCTCCTGTCTGACATGGTTGGGAAGTCGACACGCGCCCGTCGCAATGAGGTCGACCTTCCGCGCGAGTTGGGTGACCCGTGAAGGCGGCCGACCAGGACGATGTTGCGCTGATCGGCGACGAAGGCGCCGCCGGGCGAGATCGCGCATCAGGGGTTCGGTGACCGGCGTGTCGGCGAAGTCGAAGTCGTCGATGTCCTTGGCCAGCGGCAACTTGGCGACGGCGAACTGGTATTTGATGGAGCGGGCCTGCTTCTCCGATATCTCGGCTTGCAAGAGATCACCGACGAGTCCTGGGCGGCTCGTGCCGTGCTTGATGGCGACGCCCATGATCTCGTCATAGGCGCTGCGCATCCCGTAGAGCTTCAGCGCCCCCATCAGTTCCAGAACCTCGGTGCGTTTCCGTTTGTCCTCCTGAGACTGTCATAGCGGGCGCAGTCGGCGACCGGCTCGTGAGCCAGCGGCAGGGCCTGGGGAATGGAAAGGATCGTGCCCGGCGCCGGATCGCGGCTGCGGGCCAGGATGTTGAGGATCACCGCCGCCGAACAGACGCCATGCTCGAGCGCTTCCTGGCAGGCGCTCTCGACCGCGCTCAATCCGTCGGTCAGGACGCAGGTGAGGATCGACACCATCTGCCGGTCGCCGTCATCGGCCGCCCCTAGCTTGCGGCGCACCTTCTCCATGGTTGATGGCAGAACCCATTCCCGGAAAGGCGCGCCGTTGCGCAGGCCGTCCGGTTTGCGGGCCAGCACCGGCACGTAGTGCCAGGGATCGTAGACGACCTCGTTGCGGCCGAAAGAGCGTGCGTGCTCGCCGACGACCGCGCGATCCTGGCGGATGACGATGCGGTCGGCATAAGCATGGATCTCGACCGGCCGACCGACGGCGCTCGACAGCACCGAGTATTTGTTGTTGTCGAAGCGCACCGTGCAGGTCTTCGACACCGACGCGGGAATGCAATGGTAGCCGTCGAAGCGACCGGCATAGGGAATGAAGCTGGCGCGTTCTTCTTCGAATACGTCCCAGATCGTGCGCTCACCCTGTTCGGGATGCCGACGCGCCTTGGCATTAGGCAACGCATTTGTCGTCCAGCCAGCCGTTGAGATCCTCCAACGTCTTAAAGCGCAGCCTCGGTGTGAAGAAGCGCTCGCGCACCAGCCCGACCTGGTTCTCGACTTGCCCCTTTTCCCAGCCGGCCGCCGGTGTGCAGGCCTCCGGCTCGACAAGGTAATGCCCGCACATCTGCGCAAAGCGGCGGCTGTAGCGGCGGTCCCTGCCGATGAAGATCGCGTCCACCGCCGTCTTCATGTTGTCGTAGATGCCGCGCGTGCAGGCGCCACGGAAGAAGGCGAATGCCCGGTATGCGCGTCGAACACCATCTTCTGCGTCTCGCGCGGATAGGCCCTCACGAAGAACATGCGGCTGTGAGAGCCGCATGTGCGCGACCTTCACTGTCACGCCGTCGAGCAGGACGATCTCGTGACTCCAGTCGAACTGGTAGGCCTCGCCAGGTGCAAAACTCAACGGAATGTAGGCCTCGGCCACGGCGCTGCCGCGATCCGCCGCCGAGCTCTGCGCATGCCGCCACCCCGAACTGTAGCTGCCGTCATAGCCGAGGCACATGCGGCTGTGAGAGCCGCATGTGCGCGACCTTCACTGTCACGCCGTCGAGCAGGACGATCTCGTGACTCCAGTCGAACTGGTAGGCCTCGCCAGGTGCAAAACTCAACGGAATGTAGGCCTCGGCCACGGCGCTGCCGCGATCCGCCGCCGAGCTCTGCGCATGCCGCCACCCCGAACTGTAGCTGCCGTCATAGCCGAGGCCGCGAAGCTCCTCGAAGATCCGGATCAGCGTCAGCCGCTCCCGCTGCGGCTTGGCCGCATTCGCCGACAGCAGCCGGTCCAGCGTCTCACGCCAAGCTCCCATGCGGGAATAGGGCTGGTGCTTGCGCTCGTAGCGGAACTCCGTCTCCTCAGAACGCAGGACCTTGCGCACCACCTTGCGCGAGATCTTCAGCTCACGGCAGATCGCTTTGATCGACTTCCCCTGGACCAGCGACAGCCGACGTATCTTTGCAATCGTCTCCAAAACCAACATCCAAAACACAAATGCCTCCGATCAAACCGGAGGCATCTTGATGACCCCATCGTTAAGGGTCCCGTTTGGACGAAAATCACCCCTTAAACAGCGTCCTCATTCACGAAAAATCGATGCACTACCTTCCAAAGCTGAGAGAGATCGCCACCGACCGCTTTGAAGGGGCTTTCGGCGGTCTCGTCAGCGAGGTTGTGGCATGAAGAAACATCAATCCATCGCAGTGGGCCGAAGCATGCCACGGGCTCATGCCGCGGAGAGCGGGAAGATATTGTTGAAAGAAGCGGTCTCCGACATCAATACCGACAGGATCGGCAGCTTTCTCACGTCACTTGAGGTCGAGCGTGGCAGTTGCGACCCGCAATGCAAGGCTGGCGGCGATGCATACCTTAGCGCGGTTCCTGATCTCGGAGCACCCGAATAATATGGATACGCTGCAACTGGTGGTGACACTTCCCTTCAAGAGGGCGCGCGGGTGGCACCTGTCGAATATCTCGAAGAGCCCGGAACTCAAGAGCGTCCTGGCGCGCATCGACCGCCGCACGCCTTCTGGACAGCGGGATTACGCTCTGTTTTCGCTGATGTTCAATACGGATGCACGAGTTCAGGGATCCTGAATCTTCGATTGTGACCTTCGTCTGGTATCGCCCTGTCCCGCCGAGCAAAGCAACGACCGCCCCACACTGCTCACCCGGTTCGGTGTTCGATACTTGCTGCGCACACATGGCTGCGGGCGAAGGAACCACCCTGGCGGAAAAAAAGCATCCATCATCGCCCTTTGCGGGACACGACGGCCATCCACCTCGTCAAAACGGGTGTTGACATCGCCACCATCAGTCGATGGCCAGGCCACTCGGGCTGAAACTAACGATGCGGTATAAGCGCTCGAACAAGTCTTCCCCGACGTGATGTCATCGGCAAAAGATCAGACGATCATCGCTTTGATGGCTGGATGTTTGGCTGGCTGCACCGCTTGTAGACGCTCTGTTATGTGGAGTTGTATCGCGGGAAGTCGCGCGTCTTGGGCTTTTGCGGTTTCAGCTCCACATCTCTCCGCAGTGCACGTTGTCACTGTTGAAGAGCCGTTTGTTCAATCTTCGTCCTGGCACGGCAAGGGTTGTCAAATTGTGGGCGTCTTGCGCTTGCCGAGCTTGTCCGAAACCCAGCGCCGGATCAGGCGTGAACACTGTTGCGTAGTTCGTCAGCCAGAGCGCGGAGAACGTCGGCGCTTCCTTCCAGCGCCGTAAAAGCGTAGGGATTGAGGAACTGTCGGCCCCAGAACAGATTGCGATCTGTGCCGGATAGCGTAGCTTCCTCGCTGACACGCGGCCAATTCTCCGCAATGCATCGAAGCTGGCCTTCAACAATCGCAAGAGCTTCCGGCGCGCTGAGCAGGAAGTGATGCGCGGCTTCAAGGCAGGACGCTATCCGGCTCATGCGGTTATTGCCGCTGATGAGCATGGCCTGGCTGGCCTCCTGGCCACTGCGGGCCTGCGGACAAATATCGTACGCAGGCGTGAGGGTGAGCTTAGCCCCGTCCCAGAATGCCGCATGGTTGCGGGCATGATCGTCGGTATTGCCGCAAAGTATGTTGAAGACAATGCGGCTGAACAACTCGCGCAGAGTTTCCGACGGCGCGGTGAATCGGTGGCGAATGATCTCCGCCAAATCCTGGTAGCTGGCGTAACGCGCCATCATCTCATCGAGTGCGAGCATCGTCAGCGCTGAGACCATGGATTTGCGTTGCCAGCCGCCCCTGACCTTGATCCGGTCGAATCGCTCGACGAGCAACACGTCGTTGCCTGCGGCGCGAACGAGCGAGACGGATGCCGCTCTGATGCCGCACAAGGCGGCAAGCCGCATGGCTATGAATTCTCCTTTGACGACGCTGTAAAGGTCGGCAGACGAGGAAAATTTCGCGACATGCTTGACGGCGCCGTCCTCGATCAGCGCCTTTGGCCTTGCGCCGCCGATCGAGCTGCCGTGATGCAGCGCCTGATCTAATTCGGGGGTGAGCGGAATACCTTTCTCTACCCGCTCCGCCGATTGGACAAGCTCTTCGAGAGTGGCATTGGCCAGTGCGCGCGGCTCGTAGTTCGTGGGCGAAAACTGAAAATCGAGCGCGCCGATGCGGTCCGAGCCTGATTCCAGCAAGAACGTCAGTTCTGAAATATCGAGCCGCGCGATTTCATCGCCCTTCACACCGAATTTGCGGTTTAGGATAACCCGTCGTCCCCAGGCATCAGGGGCAGCATCGCGGATGCATCCCGGCATGGTTAGGCCAGGAAGCAAAGGCAATTCGCCTGCCTTCAGGGGCAGTTCCGGGAGATAAAGCGGGATCGCGCTGCCCAGTTCACGAAAGCTCCTGCCATAGTTGAAGCTGACGAGTCCGTCATGGGCATATAGCCGCCCGGCGACAACCGGCGCGGTCTCGCCCGGCAGCCAGACCCAGACATAGGCTTCGTCGTACTTAGGGACCTTAGAACTCATCGACGATCTGCTTGCCGGCCTTGTAGACGTGCTTCGGCAGCAGCGCGATGCGATCGTCCATGCGGCCTGTGAGGGCTGTGATGCCATTGCCGTCGGCATCGAACAGCTTCACACCGACAATGGCAGCAGCTTCGAACATCAGTCCGATTTCGACTTTGGGATCGCCCTTCTCGATGCGCTGCAGGGTGCTGCGTGAAACACCGATTCTCTCGGCTAACTCCTGTGCGGTTAACCGGTGCTGCATCCGGCCAAGCCGGACGGTCTTACCGAAAAGGCCAAGCGCTTCCATCGCGTAGCGCGAATAGGTGCGTTTATGCGTTGCCGTCATTCGGGTCTCTGTGACCTATACATGATCCATATCGCCTTCTTTCGGCCCTTATATAGGTAATGTCACAGAGCGACTGCCAAAGTCAAGACTCCGTATTGTATGACCCTAATTCCCCTGATTCGGCTTTGTATGCAGCAAGAGTTCGCATCACGGCTACGTTCGGAAAGCGAGATAGAATGCGACGGGAGACGCCGGCGTTACCCATCCGAACGAGGAAGGCGGATATTGCCGACGGCTCCTGCACAACCGGCCAGCTCTGCGCGCCTCGGGCCAGGCGGAGATCTGGCGCTGGATGGCGGACAGCCATGAGACGCCTCGCATGAGTCGCCAAGCGCGATGAAGCGTTGCGGTCTTCGTCGCGCGCAACGGCGAAAGCGTGCAGGAGGATGGCTCGGGTCAGGGTGGACAAGCATCTGGGTAACATTTTGCTTCTGGAGGACGGGACGAGTCCAGGTTGGCCGCTGCTCAAGGCGCTGGCTCCGCAGCAGAGCGGAGGAACTGGAGGGTCTGGTCCGGCGTCGAGGCACGGCGCAAGGCCTGCCGCGAGGGCTACTGGCCAGCGAGAGGATTTAGAACAAGGAATTGCCTTACCTTGGTGCAACGCCCAACACGGGGCACATTGCGTCGGCGCTTTGCCGAACAGTTGTCGCGGTGCTGGGCGCCTCCAATCTGACCTTCGCCTTTGCCAGGTCCAGCCAGAAGCTGCCGGACTGGATCGAGGGCCAGGTGCGGGCGCTCGCCTTCTTCGGCGGCGTCACCAGGGCGATCGTCTGCGACGCCTTTGGCAGGCGCACGTGGGCTTCAGCTGAACCGCCTCCGAGATGCGCAAGCCGGCAGCATAGCAAGTCGGCCGTGAACAATGAGAGGGATCAGGCTTCGAGCTCTTTCGGCTGACTTTGTAGGGCTGCGATGAGAAGCCACAAAAATCCCTTCAGCCACCTGAGCAGGAGGGAGAAGCTGTATCCGACGGCGGCCAGAATGGCGTTGAGGGCGTCGCCCTGCTGGCCGGCGAGGTAGTTGCGGCCCATGCGGTGTTCGTTCTTGATGTGGCCGATGACGGGCTCGACCGCCGACCGCCGTCGCATCTGGCGCTTGATGGCTGGGGTGACGCGGCGTTTCTGGCCCGCGGTGAAGACCCTGAGCTTGTGGCTCTGGGGTGCGTTGTGGCCGCGATAGCCGGCGTCGGCGAGGATGCGGCCGATCTCGTTGCCGATGGTCTTTTCCATGTCGGGGATGACGCTTGCCAGCGTGTGGCCGTCATAGGGATTGCCGGGCAGCGCTTTTGCATGCAGGGCGAACTGGCCGCCCTTGGAGCGCTTCAGCGTGGTGGCCACCGACACCTTCACCCCGAACTCGTAGGGCGCATGCGCCTTGCCCTTGCCGATGCATTCCACCTCGTGCGCGTGCAGGCTGTAGATCTTGCGGCCGCGCTGGCGCTGGCGTTGCTCGAGAACGGTGGCGGCCTGGTAGAGCGGCCATTTGAACAGCGCGTCCAGCCCCTGATCGCCGGCGATCTGGCGACCAATGTCGCGAATGGTCCGGCCGAGATAGGTCTTGAGCTTGCGTAGCGCCTTGTTGGCCCGCTTGAACTGCTTGGCGTGGGCATAGCGCTGGTGGCTGATCAGCGCCAGCTTGCCGACCCGCACATAGCTCTGGCGCAAATGGAGACCCGTCCTCTTGGCCAGCCGCACCAGCCGTTCGCGCGCCCGGTGGATGAGCTTGGCGTCGGTTGGGAACATGACGTTCTTCGGCTGCACGGTGGTGTCGACGATCAGTGCGCGTGTCGGCCGGCTTCATCGCCCCGGTCTTGACCGCAAGGCTGAGGCTTTCCTGCAACAGCACCACGATCCGCTCCTCGCCCATACGGCTGCGCCAGCGCATCATCGACGAGCGGTCGAACGGCAGCGTATGGCAGAAAACGTCTCGCCGGTGAGATACTGGAAGTAGGGGTTCTCCACCCAGCGCTCGCACAGCACCTCGTCCGACAGGTTGAAGGTGTGTTGAGGATCGCCAGCCCGCCATCAACCGGGTCGGCAGCGGCGGCATGCCGGGACCATCCGAATAGACGCGCCGAAACGCTCCTCCAGCACCGGCCAGTCGATCGCCTGCGCCAGCCGCACCAGCTCGTGCTGCATGTTGATGATCTGGTCGAGCCGGGAGCGGAACAGGTCCTGCTCTCCCGTCTCACGCTTCTCGCGTGGCCTGGACATTCGCCGTCCCCTCGATTCGCTGCCGCCGAACCGAGTGAATCACGCTCCGCAGCACAAGGGAATCGAAAACCGAATTGCAGGAAAACAGCGTCCAAATACCGCTAACCTGCAATTCAAAAGACGCTATCCGCTTCCCAGGCCAGATCAATGGCTTGCGGATAGTTCACGGTCGACTAGCAAGTGGGTTCTTCAGGGACGACTACTAGGGCGTGTCCTCAGTTGAGGAGGAAAGTTATGGCGACGAGTTGGACGACGGCAAGGAAATTGCGCGCGGTCTTGTCATAACGCGTGGCGATGGCGCGGAAGTGTTTGAGCTTGTTTAAGAACCGCTCGACGAGATTGCGCTCGCGGTAGATTGCGAAATCGGTCTGGCGCGGGATGAGGCGGTTGGCCTTGGGTGGGATGACCGGGGTGATTCGGCGATCCTTGAGAGTCTGGATGAGGGTGTCGGCGTCGTAGGCCTTGTCCGCAAGAAGGGCTTGCGGGTCGACTTGATCGAGCAGCGGCCCAGCTTGGCCAAGATCGGAGGCTTGGCCGGGGGTCAAAGAGAAGCCGACGGGGTTGCCCAAGGCGTCGACCATGGCGTGGATCTTGGTGGTCAGTCCGCCTCGGGAGCGTCCGATGGCTTGGTTTTCGCTCGCTTTTTTTGGGCGCCGGCGCTGTGTTGGTGAGCCCGCACGATGGTTGCGTCCAGCGACATGTACTCGTTGTCGTGATCACTGGCCAAAGTCTTGAAGATCCGGTCAAAAACGCCACTCTTGGCCCACCGGTCGAAGCGTTGCCAGACAATCTTCCAGTCCCCGAAACGTGGTGGCAGGTCGCGCCAGGGAATACCCGCCCGGTAGCGGTAGAGCACCGCTTCGACAAACAGCCGGTTGTCCTGCGCCGTTCCGCCCACATGGCCCTCACGGCCGGGCAGGAAATCCTTGACCCGATCCCACTGGTCGTCACGAAGTCCGTATCGCCGCATCGGTCGGTTCCCCAAATCAAACCGACCACCTATGAAGCACTCAAACACTGATTTGGGAATCCCCTAACTGAAGACACGCTCTAGTTCGTCTTCGGGCTCCATCATGTCGCCGACATCCAAGTGAAATTTTTTGGTCTGCGCCCACCCTCCGCGGCGAAGGCCCTCAAGTTGTTCCTGTTTCGCCGCGGGTCGAAAACGGTGTGATCGACCAATCGATCAAGCTGACGGCACGCTCAAGTATCTCCTCCGTCCGCGCAAGGCTAGGTGAAGCGGCTATGACATAGCCAATCCAGTCTCGGGAATCGCCTTTCCTGAGAATCGGCGTCTTGGGTTCAACGCGGAAATTTACCTCGGCGACACCGGATAGTGCGACCGCCCGACTCTCGCCAACGATCGAATCAATTATGCCATCGCGGTCTGGAACAAGTAGCCGCGCGGCTGCAGTGTGGGATTGCCTTTTTTGCAAATCCCATGCCTCGCCGATCGCCAGCTTGATGTGCTCGGTGACAAGATCGATGCCGTAAGCCAGCCGAATCAGTTGGGGAGTTGGTGTGCAAGGAAGACGTGGATTGACTTCGATGACGACTGGACCACGCATCGTCCACCGGAACTCAATGCCTGTTGGCCCCCAGCCAAGGCCGAGAGCTCGCAAACAGTTCAGCGAAACTTCGGCGATGCACTTACGCTGGTCATAGGCCAGCGCGGCCGGGAAGGCGCACTCTCGAAATACGAAGTATGGAAGATCGCCCAAGTCAGCGGTCCCGATCCCAATGATGTCATTCCCCATTATCTCCGCACTAAAATACGGGCCTTGTGCGAATTCTTCGACCAGTATCCTCGGCGAAGACTGCCATTTATGCTTCCCGCCCAACAGATAGGTCGAATGTTCGAATAACTCATCGACGGTGCGGCACAAGCGGACTCCGCAGCTAAAACTCCCTTCGGCCGGCTTAAGAATCACTGGTAGGCCAATCTCTGTGGCAGAGCGTTCTATGTCCGTCGCGTTCGCTGCTAAACGATAAGCAGGTATTGGGACGCCCGCCTCCGCGAGGAGTTGACGTTGAACTAATTTGTCGCAGCACCGTTCAACGGATTCGGGGTCGGGTCCGGGTAAATCGAAATGCCGGCAGAGCTTTCCAACTGTCGCATAGAATGAGTCACCGGTGCTTGTAATCCCAGCAATGTCATAGTTCGCACGGAGCTGAAGACATTCGTGGATCAGCGCGTCGAGGTTGTCTGTATCGACACGAATGACGATGCTTTGCGGCGTCAGACGGTTGTACCGAGCTGGATCAGCCGAAAGGATAATTGGGTGAAGACCAAGACGCAGAGCCGCTTGGACGTAGAGCGGACCAACGTCCCATGGATAGATTTCGATCAATATGAGCGCTCTTCTTGTCATGGCTGCTGCCCTCATGTCGCTTGCTATTCGGCCGTCTGAGCATACATCAGTTTGCATAGGCATTGTTTTTCGGACTGACCTCCTATCATTGTCGTGAACGTACCATTTTCAGCGATTTGCGGTCGTAAAGATTGTGCAAACTTACTTGAAAGATCTGTGGCAATGTCCGCGCGCGAATTGGCGAGTGGTGGTCAGGCAGTGAGACTGACGAATTGGCCGGGGTAGGATCAGCCTAAGGCCGTAAAATCGTTAAGACTACGTTCTGATTCGAAGCTTCTTTTGGAAGCTTGAAAGCGTGGATACGACCTTTGGCTGCTGGCGCGCTTTCGACGGAGAGATTGTCAGGATCGGAAGTTCCTGGTCTCCCACGGTTCCGTAACGCCCACCAACGCGAAATTTCCACGGGTTCCGCGCATTCCGTCTTTTGTCGAACAGCTCTCGATTGTATTCGAGTTTTCTAGAGCTAATTATAAAGTCGCCTTACAGAATTCACATACTTTTTTAACATATTTTCGCTTGTCGTCAGGACGAGTTTGGTCCCTATTCTGACGTCAAATATGGGTAAGAGAAACATAACCTTTCGAAGCAAATTAATGCTTTCGGAAGTCTAATGTAGCGACTTTAAGAGCGGGCTGTTTCCGTAGCGCCGAACGCGTAGGATTCATTGGTACGGGCAGCATGGGGCGACCAATGATCGCAAGGTTCGCGGCAATTGCGCCGCCGATGAGAACTGTACCGCACCTAATTTGCCCCTATACGGAGGAATTGACATGAATACCCTCGATCAGCGGACCGCACTGGAGCAAGCCGCACGCAAACGCATCAAGGATT
>NZ_RZQT01000168.1:0-11031 GCF_003998485.1 Mesorhizobium sp. M7A.F.Ca.CA.001.04.2.1 | reverse complement strand
GCTGTGCACCTGGGCGCCGACGCGTCTGGAAGCCATCGATGCCATGTCGGAAGCGCTCGACAGCTTCGTCGTCGACGGAATCGAGCACAACATTCCGTTCCTGGCTGCCTTGATGCAGCATCAGCGTTGGCGGGAAGGGCGGATATCGACCGCTTTCATATCGGAGGAATATCCCGACGGTTTCGCGCCGGTCGTGCCGAACGACGACGAGAAAGCGGTGCTGGCGTCGATCGCGACCGCAGTGGAACTGCTGCGACGTGATCGGCTTGACCGGCTGGGCGGGCGCCTGGCGCCGCATTCGGGAGCGCTGAAGCGCGACTGGGTCGTGAAGATCGATGATGACTATCTGTCGGCGTCCATCATCGAGGGCATGATTTCCATTCCGATGGAAGTCGATCTGTCGATCGCGGGCGGCAAGGCGCTGACCGTTGCATCCGACTGGCGGCCGGGCGATCTGGTCTGGCGCGGTACGGTCGGCAAGCGCAAGGTTACGGCTCAGGTCAGGCCGGTCGCCAATGGCTTTCGCATCGCCTGGAAAGGCATGTCGGTGACCGCGCGCGCCATGCTGCCGCGCACCGCCGAACTGGAAAGGCTGATGCCCGAAAAGGTGGCGCCGGACACGTCGAAGCTGCTGCTTTGCCCGATGCCCGGCCTTGTCGTGTCGATTGCCGTTGCCGAAGGCCAGGAGGTCAAGGCAGGCGAGACATTGGCTGTGGTCGAAGCGATGAAGATGGAAAACGTGCTGCGTGCCGAACGCGACCTTGTCGTCTCCAAACTCAACGCCAAGCCGGGCGACAGCCTGGCTGTCGACGCCGTGATCATGGAGTTTGCTTAGGGCTAGCCGGGCAGGCAGCCTGTGATCAGCAGTGGTTTGTGCTGGACTGGCATGGCGCGGTCCCGGACAATACATCTCCATCGACTCAAGGACCTTCACGCAGCACCATGGCCGACGAAAAACTCCCCCGCGATCCCTTGAAGCGAGAAGCGGCGATTGCTGCGGCGCGGCCGGAGGCCCCGGCGCGGCCCTTCGTCCATTTGCGCGTGCATTCGGCCTATTCGCTGCTGGAAGGCGCCTTGCAGATCGGCAAGGTGGTGGCTCATGCGGTCAAGGACGAAGCCCCGGCCATCGCCGTTACCGACACCAACAACCTGTTCGGCGCGCTCGAATTCGCGCAGAAGGCGGTGAAGGACGGCATCCAGCCGATCATCGGCTGCCAGACGGCGCTCGCCTTTTCCGGCGAAAACAGCGATGGCCAGCGCGACCGCCGACGGCAAGGTCCCGATATGCGGCCGGTCGTCCTGCTTGCCGCGACCGAGGCGGGCTATTCCAATCTGGTCAGGCTGGTCAGCCGCGTCTACCTCGAAACGCCGCCGGGCGAAGCCGTGCACCTGACCACCGAAATGATGGAAGGCTATTGTGACGGGTTGATCTGCCTCAGCGGCGGACCGCGCGGACCGATCGGCACCGCGCTCAAGGAAGATCGCCGCGATCTGGCCGAAGCCCGGCTTTTGACCCTCAAGGAGATGTTCGGCGACCGGCTCTATGTCGAGCTTGACCGGGTTTCCGGTTATGATCGCGTGATCGAAAAATCCTCGATCGATCTGGCCTATGCCCATGAACTGCCGCTGGTCGCCACCAACGAGGCGTTCTTTTCCTCTCGCGACGACTATGATGCACATGACGCGCTGATTGCCATTGCCGAGGGATCGGTCGTTGCCGCTGACAACCGCCGCCGGCTGTCGCCCGACAATTTCCTGCGCAGCCAGGCCGATATGGCAAGGCTCTTTGCCGACCTGCCGGAGGCGATCGACAACACTGTCGAGATCGCGCTGCGCTGCTCCTATTACCCGAAGAACCGCAATCCGATCCTGCCGCGCTTCACCGGCGGCGATGTCGCAGACAATGACGCCGCCGTGCAGGCGGAAGCCGACGAACTGGCCCGCCAGGCCCATGAGGGGCTCGACGCGCGCCTTGCCATGCATGGCCCGACCGCGGGCTATACGGTCGAGCAATACCGCGAGCGGTTGAACTTCGAGCTTGGCATCATCACCAAGATGAAGTTTCCCGGCTACTTCCTGATCGTTGCCGACTTCATCAAATGGGCCAAGGCGCAAGGCATTCCGGTCGGGCCTGGCCGCGGTTCGGGCGCAGGCTCGCTGGTCGCCTATTCGACCACCATCACCGACATTGATCCGCTGCGCTTCTCGCTGCTGTTCGAGCGCTTTCTCAATCCCGACCGCGTGTCGATGCCCGACTTCGACATCGACTTCTGCCAGGATAGGCGCGAGGAGGTCATCCGCTACGTCCAGCAGAAATACGGCCGCGACCAGGTCGGCCAGATCATCACCTTCGGTACGCTGCAGGCGCGCGCCGTGCTGCGCGACGTCGGCCGCGTCCTGCAGATGCCCTATGGCCAGGTCGACAAGCTCTCCAAGATGGTGCCGCAGAACCCGGCCAATCCGGTCAAGCTCGCCGACGCCATCGCCAACGAGCCGCGCTTTGCCGAAGAGGCCGAGAGGGAGCCGATCGTCCAGACGCTGCTCGACATGGCGCAGAAGCTGGAAGGCCTCTACCGCCATGCCTCGACGCACGCCGCCGGCATCGTCATCGGCGACCGGCCGCTGTCGGAGCTGGTGCCGATGTACCGCGATCCGCGCTCGGACATGCCCGTCACCCAGTTCAACATGAAATATGTCGAGCAGGCCGGACTGGTGAAGTTCGACTTCCTCGGCCTGAAGACGCTGACCGTGCTGGAGACGGCGGTGAAGCTGATCCGCCGGCGCGGCATCGAGATCGACCTGGCAACCATCCCGCTCGACGATCCCGAGACCTACGCCATGCTGTCGCGCGGCGAAGTGGTCGGCGTGTTCCAGGTGGAAAGTGCCGGCATGCGCAAGGCGCTGATCGGCATGCGGCCCGACTGCATCGAGGACATCATCGCGCTGGTCGCACTGTATCGACCCGGCCCGATGGAAAACATCCCGACCTACAACGCCCGCAAGCATGGCGAGGAGGAGATGGCCTCGATCCATCCCAAGATCGACCATCTGGTGAAGGAGACGCAAGGCGTCATCGTCTACCAGGAACAGGTGATGCAGATCGCGCAGGAGCTGTCGGGCTACTCGCTCGGCGAAGCCGATCTGCTGCGCCGCGCCATGGGCAAGAAGATTCGCGCCGAGATGGACAAGCAGCGCGAGCGCTTCGTCTCCGGCGCGGTCGAGCGTGGCGTCGGCAAGCCGCAAGCCGACTTCATTTTCGACCTGCTGGCCAAGTTCGCCGACTATGGTTTCAACAAATCGCACGCCGCCGCCTATGCGGTGGTTTCATACCAGACCGCCTATCTCAAGGCGCATTATCCGGTCGAGTTCCTGGCGGCGTCGATGACGCTCGACATGGGCAACACCGACAAGCTCGCCGATTTCCGCCAGGACGCGCTGCGCCTCGGCATCGAGGTTCTCGCGCCGTCGGTGACATCGAGCTTTCGCCCCTTCGAGGTCGGCGAGAACCGCATCTACTATTCGCTGGCAGCGCTCAAGGGCGTCGGCGACGCGGCGGTCGAGCACATCGTTGCCCAGCGTGGCGAAAAGCCGTTCAAGAACCTCGCCGATTTCTGCGAGCGGGTCGATCCCAAGATCGTCGGCAAGCGCGTCTTCGAAAGCCTGATCATGGCCGGCGCGCTCGACTGCTTCGGCCACGACCGCGCGTCGATGATGGCGGGCGTGGAGCGCATGATGGGGCTGGCGTCGCTGGCGCAGCAGAACGCGGTTTCCGGACAGCACGACATCTTCGGCGCCTCGCTCGGCGCCCAGTCGCAGGCACTCAATCTGCCGGCGACAGAGCCGTGGCTCGCCGCCGACCGGCTGCACCGTGAATTCCAGGTGGTCGGCTTTTACCTCTCGGCCCACCCGCTCGACGAGTACAAGGCGGCCCTGCAGAAGATGCGGGTGCAAACGTGGGCCGAGTTCTCGGCGGCCGTCAAACGCGGTGCCGCCGCCGGCCGCCTGGCCGGCACGGTGACATCCAAGCAGGAACGCAAGACGCGCACCGGCAACAAGATGGGCGTCATCGCCTTTTCGGATACGTCAGGCCAGTACGAAGCCGTGCTGTTTTCGGAAGGACTGGCACAGTATCGCGACCTGCTCGAGGCCGGCCGCTCCGTCGTCATCACCGTTGCGGCCGAGGACAGGCCGGAAGGCGTCAATCTGCGCATCAACTCGGTGCAGTCGCTGGAGGATGAGGCAAGTCGCATCCAGAAGGCGCTGCGTATCTTCGTGCGCAACGCCACGCCGATCAACACGCTGGCCGGCCAACTGACCGTCAGGGGCGAAGGCCAGGTCAGTTTCGTGCTGATCAAGGAAGAAGGCGAGGGGGAAATCGAGATAGAGCTGCCGAACCGCTACCGTATCTCGCCGCAGATCGCCTCGGCGATGCGCGCGGTGCCGGGCGTGGTCGAAGTGGAACTGGTGTGATCACCGCTCTTCCTGGTAGGCGGCAATTAGCCGGGCGGCTCTTGCCGCAATCGTCATGAAAGCGGCGGACAAGAACGGATTGCAGGAAAATTCGGCGATGACGCGGCTGCGCGACAGGCTGCGCAAGCTCTATCACGGGCGCACGCCGGCCGCTTTCCGGTTCCAGCTGGTGGCTGTGGTCATCGACCTCGCCATCATCGCCTTCTTCATCGCGACGCCGGTTCTCCAGGACAAGCCGTCATTCCTCTGGCTCGACTATTCGGCGGCCGCGCTGGTTGCCGCGGACCTCGCTGCCCGCCTGCTTGCCTCCAAGAACATGCTGCGGCTGATGAAGCAGCCGACGTCGTGGGTCGATGTCTTCATCCTCTTGACGCTGCTGATGCCAACGGCGTTTGCCAATCTCGCCTTCCTGCGCATCCTGCGGCTGTGGTCGCTGTCGCGCAGCGGTTCGCTCTGGCGGCATTTCGAGATGCGAGGACTGCGGCCGTGGCGAGAGGCCAGCCACGCGGTCATCAACCTGTTGACCTTCCTGTTCGTCATCACCGGCTTCGTCTACACGTTCTTCTTTCGCACTGGCGCTGGCCTGGAAAACTATATCGACGCGCTTTATTTCACTGTCGCCACGGTGACGACGACCGGCTTCGGCGACATCGTGCTGCCGGGCATGGCCGGCAAGCTGACGGCAATCGTCACCATGATCATCGGCATATCGCTGTTTGTCAGACTGGCTCAGGCGATCTTCCGGCCAGCCAAGGTGTTGTTTCCCTGTCCGCAGTGCGGCTTGCGGCGGCACGAGCCGGACGCCGTGCATTGCAAGGCCTGCGGCCATCTTCTCAACATACCCGACGAAGGGAACTGACGGCCGGCGGGACTACGACGCCGCCACTTCGGCCGGCTTTATCTGCCTGCGCTGCAGATTGAGCAGATTGCCCATCAGGATCAGCAGCGCGCCGCCGGCGGTGAAGGCGTCGATCTGCTCGCTATAGAGCAGCCAGCCGATCAGTGCCGATAGCGGCACGCGTAGAAAATCCATCGGCGAGACGATGGTCGCGTCGGCATAGCCAAGCGCGCGGGCCATGCAGAAATGCGACGACATGCCGGTGAAGGCGATCAGCACGATCCATGGCCATAGCTCCAGTGGCGGGTTGCGCCACGTATAGAGCGCCGGGATGAGACCGACCACCGACTGGACAATCAGCATCCAGCAGATGATGCGTACGACGCTGTCCGTCCGGGTCAGCGACTTGACGGTGACCACCGAGATGCCGAAGCAGGCCGCGGCGCCCAGCACGACGAGATGTCCAGGATCGACCGAGCCGACACCGGGGCGCACGATGATCACCACGCCGATCAGCCCCAGCGCGATCGCTGCCAACTTGGGCCGGTTCAGCCTTTCGCCCAGAAAGATCACCGCCAGGATAGCTGTCCAGATCGGAGTGGTGAATTCGATCGAGATCAACACGGCCAGCGGAATCAAGGTGAGGGCGTAGAGCCATGCCGCCTGGCCCGTGTAATGGATGACGTTGCGGGCGATATGGGCAACCGGGCGCTGCGTGCGCATGGCTTGAAAGCCGCCACTCATCATCACCAGCGGCAGCAGGATGAAGAAGCCGATCACGGAGCGCAACTCCAGCACTTGGAAGACGTTGAGCTCCGCTGTCGTGGCCCGGCCGGCGACCGTCATGCCAAGGAACGAGGCGATAGACAGCGCCATCCAGAACGCGGCCTTGGGGATCGAGGGGGTGGGTGCCATTCGCGCTATGTCGCAGGCCAGCACCTCTGCCGCAACCGCTAGCCAAGGCATTCTTCTGGGCCAGTCGCGACTGGCTCGAAGTTGTAAAACAGTCATGTGGCGGACGGAACCTGAAACGGCAGGTGGCGTTGAGTCCCGATGGTCAGCCGTGCTCGTGGATCGCCCCGCCTTTTTTCGAAACGACAAGGAGAGCTTCGATGAGATCCTTCGCGCAATTCGCGCTTACCGGCGGTCTATTGGTTGCGGCAGGCGCAGCACATGCCGACGAGACCCAATTTCTCCAGTCGTTCAAGGGCAATTTCGCCGGCAAGGGCACTGTCCAGGTAACCACGGATGCTCCGAACGTCAGCGTATCGTGCAGCTTCAAGTCGAATGCGACCTCAACCTCGCTATCGCTGGATGGAAATTGCCGCGGTCTCATTGTGGTGTCGCGGGCCATCAGCGCCAATCTGAAAGTTACAGGTGCCAAATACAGCGGCACCTATGTCGGCTCTCGCACGGGACCGGCGCAACTCAACGGCAGCCGTTCGGGCAATGCGATCAACCTGGGCATTCGCTGGGCCAAGGAGGTCAATGGCGACCGAAGGGCGCAGATGAAGGTCGAGAAACGCGGCGAGAACGGCATGCGGCTGACCGTCATCGACACCGACCCGAAAACCGGCAAGAGCGTGGTGACGAGCAGGATAGACTTGCAGCGCACCTGACGAAGATCAATCTTCGAGCGGCTCCGGCGGATGGGCATCGCGGCCCTTGCCGAATGTGTAGCCGGTTTCCACCGCTTTGCGGCCGAACTTGTCGCGCAAGGCATCGATGGCGCCTTCAGCCATGGCGCGCTTGCGCGACTGGATGTCGACCAGATCGGGCGGGTCGGCCTTGTCATCGTCCGAGAGGTCGCTGACGCCGATGCCGAGCAGCCGATACTTCGTGCCGTCGGTTTCCTTGCGCAGAAGCTCCACCCCAGTCTGAAAGATGCGGTCGGCGAGCCGGGTCGGGTCGCCGAGCTGGCGATTGCGCGTGCGCAGCTTGAAATCCTGGCTCTTCAGTTTCAGCACCACGGTGCGCCCGGCAATGCCTGACTTTTTCAGCCGTGCCGAAACCTTTTCCGAAAGCCCCCTGAGAACCGCGATCAGTTCCTCCAGCGACGCGATGTCGGTGTCGAAGGTGGTTTCGGCCGATACGCTCTTGGCGTCCTGATCGGGATCGACGCGGCGGACATCCTCGCCGCGCGAAAGGTGGTAGAGCCGGTCGCCCATCGTGCCATAGCGGCGCATGAGGTCGCCGCGATCCATCTGCTGCAGCTGGCCGATGGTGCGGATGCCGTCACGCTCCAGCGTTGCGTTGAACGCCTTGCCGACACCCCAGATCATGGTCACCGGCTGCGCCGCCAGGAAGCCGACCGCCTCGGCTTCGCCGATGACCGAGAAGCCGCGCGGTTTACGGAGGTCCGACGCTATCTTGGCGAGGAACTTGCAGTAGGACAGGCCGGCCGAAACGGTGATGCCGATCTCCTTCTCGACCGCCAGCGCAAAGCGCGCCAGCACCACAGCGGGTGGCAGGCCGTGCAGCCGTTCGGTGCCGGCGAGGTCGAGAAACGCCTCGTCGATCGACAGCGGCTCGACCAGCGGCGTCAGCGCCTGCATCATGGCGCGCACCTCGCGGCCGACGCGGACGTATTTCTCCATGTTGGGGCTGATGACCACCGCCTCCGGGCAGGCTTCGAGCGCCTTGAACATCGGCATGGCCGAGCGGACGCCCTGGATGCGGGCGATGTAGCATGCGGTGGAGACGACGCCGCGCTTGCCGCCGCCGATGATCAACGGTTTGTCCTTGAGCGCTGGATTGTCGCGCTTTTCGATTGCCGCATAGAAGGCGTCGCAATCGATATGGGCCAGATGCAGCCGGTAAAGCTCGGGATGACGCGCAAGCCGGGGGCTGCCGCAGCGCTCGCAGCGGCGCGTCTGGCTGCGCTGAAGCATCAGGCAGTCGCGGCAAAAACCGTGATCGGGATTGTTGACAGAGGCCGCCATCGCTGCGAACATAAAGAGAACAGAAGCAATGGTACGACAGTGCAAGGCCAGCGACAAGGCTGGCCTGGGGAGAACGCATGAGCACGACCATAGCGCCGCTTGCGCCCGAGCTTTGGGCTGAATTCGAGGACCTCTTCGGCAAGCAAGGTGCCTGCTACGGTTGCTGGTGCACGCATTTCCGGCTGGCGCCGGCGATGCGCCGCGAGAGCAGCCGGGAACGCAACAAGGACCACATCAAGGCGCGCATCGAGGCCGGCCCGCCGCCGGGCCTGCTGGCATTCGAGGACGGTCAGGCGGTTGGCTGGATGCAGATCGGACCGCGCGCCGACGTGCCCGAATGGAACAACCAGGGCAGGGGGTCGGCACCGGTCGATCCTGCCGACGCCACGGATCCGGCCGTCTGGGCGATCTCCTGCTTTTTCATCCGCGGCAAGGCGCGCGGCAGGGGCATCACGCATCGCCTCGTCGAAGGCGGCATCGATTTTGCCCGCCAGAACGGTGCACGGCTGCTCGAGGCTTGTCCGATAGATCTGTCTCGCGATTCGCGTTCGATCGGCCTGTTCGTCGGCTCGTCGCGGGTCTTCGAGAAGGCTGGTTTCGAGAGGCTGTTGGAACGCAAGGCCGGTCGGCCGCTGATGCGGCTGGTGCTTTGATCGAGATTGCCTGCCCGGGTGCCGTTGTCGATCTCACCTTGCGGTTGCAGCGGTAATTTCATACCAGACGGACAAAGCCTTTCTTCTCGGTCAAACGGAGAATTCGCGTGAACCGTGCCCTGCCATTCGTGTTCCTTCTTGCGTTGAGTGCCCCTGCTCTCAGTCAGACCGTCGACAGTCAGGGTGCGAAGCATTGTCCGACGACTTGTCCCGCTATGTCGGCAAGCAGGCGATCGACAAAGGCATTTTGAAGGTTTCGCTGGAAGGTGGTGCCTACAAGATCCTGTTCGATTTCAAGGCACTTGCCGCATCATTTCCGGACCAGAAACTGCTGAAGTTCGACTTCGCGCCCTACGCCCTGATGGTCAAGCCGCGCAGCGACGGATCCTGGGATGTCTCGATGGATTTCTCCCAGAGCGCCTCCTTCGAGTTCAACGGACCCGAAGGCCTGCAAAGCACTCAGTTTTCGATCAAGGACGGCAAGGGCTCGGGCGTCTACGATCCAAATCTGGCGGCCTTCACCAGCGGCACCAGTTCGATGGCCGGCATGACGATGACGTCGAAGGATGCCAAGCAGCACATGGAGGCCAGCACCGGCGCTGGCATCGCGACCGTTGCCGCGACCAAGTCGGCGACCGGGGGCGTCGATTTCACAACCTCGCAGAAGGTGTCGAGTTTTGTCGAAGCGATCAATTTCGATGACCCCGAGAGCGGGCTGAAATTCCCGGTCACCGTCAGGTCGCCGGAACTATCGGTCGAAGCCAGCGGCAAGGGCGTGCAGACCAAGCCATTGCTCGATCTCCTGGCATTTGCAGTGGCCAACGAGGACGAGGCGACGCTGAAGGCTAACCAGGCGCAGCTCAAATCGCTTTTGTTCGCCGCCTTACCGCTTTGGCAGCGTATCGACGGGACCTATGGTTTCAAGGATTTCGCGGTGGAAAGCCCGGTCGGCAATTTCGGCGCCACCCAGCTCAGCACCGTGTTCGGCTCCGACGGCGTCGCCCAAAGCGGCACGATCACCTACGGCATCAAGGCATCGGGACTGACCGTGCCGACCCAGCTTCTCCCGAGCTGGAGCGTGGGGTTGTTGCCCACCGATGTCGATTTGAACTTTGGCGGCGCCAATATCGATCTCGACAGCATGGCGAAGAAGGCGATCGAAGCTTTTGATCTCAATAAGAATCCGCCGCTGTCTGCCGAATTCGGCGAGCAGCTTAAGGCCGACTTCATGGCCAAGACGCCGAAGGTCGTGCTTGGCCACAGCACCGTGAAGAACAAGGATACGGAGATCGCCCTGGAAGGCGAGATGACATTCCCAGGCGAAAAGCCCGAAGGTAGCGTGACCGTCGATGTCGCCGGCTTCGACAAGCTTGTCGAAGGCCTGCAGGAAGCGGCAAAGTCGGAACCGGAGGTGGCCCAATACGTGCCAGTCGCCCTCATGGCGAAGGGCTTTGGCAAGACGCTGCCCGATGGCCGGCTGGAATGGATCGTCAACGCCAAGGCCGACGGTTCGGTCACCGTCAATGGCGTCATGCTGAAGCCTGCCGATCCGGCCGTGGACGACAGCGTGGACGATGGTGACGGCGACGATGACAGCGGGGACGACAGCGGCGGCGCAGGTGCGAAACTGAACCCTTGAAGGCTGGAGTTTAGAGCCCCAGCGCGCTTGCGATCTTCGGCGCGGCTTCGTGCCAGTCCTGGACGACGACCACATCGTCCGTCACCGGGGGCAGGAATGCGCGCAGCGAATTGTCGGCCATCAGGTGGAACAGTTCGGCGTCGGCGACCGATTCCCGCACCGACGCCAGATTGTGCGGCTGATCGTCGACGAAGACCACCGGTCGGCCGGCCTTGCCGCGAAGCTTGGCCACTGCCGGTCCTTTGGCCATTTCAGTGGTCAGAAGCGGGTAGCTCAGTCCAAGCGCGTCGAGATGGACGCGACGCACGGCACGGTGTTTGTGCGGCATGGCCGTCAGCAAGATGATTTCCGCGCGGTCGCCAAGCCCTGCCAGGGCCTCTGCCGCGCCGTCCGTAATGTTTTGCCAATCGGCTTGCGTATCAAAGAAATCGCCCAGCAGTGCCGTGACTTCGGGCTGTTCGATCAGGCGGCCGCTGGCCGTCTCTGCGA
>NZ_RZQT01000167.1:0-11038 GCF_003998485.1 Mesorhizobium sp. M7A.F.Ca.CA.001.04.2.1 | reverse complement strand
GTCGGCCTGTTGCACGCCGAAATGCGGCTGGCCGGCTCGTTGATCATGAGCGCCGGCGACGCCAACCAGGTTCCGGCCGGCGGCGCGCTGGCCGTCGATCGCGACGGATTCGCCGATGCCGTGACGAAAAAACTCGAAGCACACCCGCTGATCACCATCCGGCGCGAGGAAGTGCCAGGTCTGCCGCCGACGGATTGGGACCAGGCGATCGTTGCCACGGGTCCGTTGACCGCCCCCGGGCTTGCCCAGTCGATCGCGGAAGCGACCGGCGCCGATGCGCTCGCCTTCTTCGACGCCATTGCGCCGATCATCCATTTCGACACGATCGACATGAATACCTGCTGGTTCCAGTCGCGCTACGACAAGGTCGGGCCAGGCGGCACCGGCAAGGACTACATCAATTGTCCGATGGACAAGGACCAGTACCTTGCCTTCGTGCAAGCGCTGGTCGACGGCCAGAAAACCGAATTCAAGCAATGGGAAGGCACGCCCTATTTCGACGGCTGCCTGCCGATCGAAATCATGGCCGAGCGCGGTGTCGAGACGCTACGCTACGGGCCTATGAAGCCGATGGGGCTGACCAATGCCCACAATCCGACGGTAAAGGCCTATGCCGTCGTCCAGTTGCGGCAGGACAATGCGCTGGGCACGCTCTACAACATGGTCGGTTTCCAGACCAAGTTGAAGCATGCCGAGCAGGTGCGCATCTTCCGCACCATACCGGGTCTCGAAAACGCTGATTTCGCCCGTCTCGGCGGCCTGCACCGCAACACCTACATCAACTCGCCGACCTTGCTCGACGCTTCGCTGCAACTGAAGTCGCGGCCCGGCCTGCGTTTCGCCGGCCAGATCACCGGCTGCGAAGGCTATGTCGAAAGTGCGGCCATCGGCCTGCTCGCCGGCCGCTTCGCCGCAGCGGAGCGGCTCGGCCTTGCTCCGTCCCTGCCGCCGCTGACCACGGCCTTCGGCGCTCTGCTCAACCACATCACCGGCGGTCATATTGTCTCCGATGACGAGCCGGGAAAGCGCTCATTCCAGCCGATGAACGTCAATTTCGGCCTGTTCCCACCTGTCGAAGCTCCGAAGGCCGAGGGCAAACGCATGCGCGGCAAGGACAAGACCGTTGCCAAGCGGCACGCCATCACATCGCGTGCACGCGCCGATTGCCGGCACTGGCTGGGACTTCCGGCGCAACCGGAAACGGCCGAAGCGGCGGAATAAACAGCTTCGCGTTCTGATTGGACCCCATGATCCGGGACAAAGTCGAAGACGGCTCCTTCGGTTCGGCCAGTGAAGTCATCCGCGCCGCCCTGCCTTCCAGCGCGAGGAGGAAGAGCACGCTGAACGCATGGCGTCCATCAGGGCGCGGGTGAAGGCGTCGATCGAAGACAAAAGCCCCGCTGTTCCGCTCGATGAGGCGATCGACCGGGTAAAGAGCCGGATTTCGCAACTGGCGAGAGAGAGCGATGATCCAGCGTCCCGCCGTCGTTCTTAGCGAAAGCGCGATCTCCGATCTTGAAGCAATTGGCGCCTACATCCTTGAGAGCAGCGGCAGCGAAAACATCGCCAACGGTTTCGTGGATCGGATAGAAGAGCGCTGCCAGAGTATCGGCAATGCGCCTTGTGGCGGTCGCTCGCGCGACGATATCGTTCGGGGATTACGACCCGTCCCATTCCGAGCATTCCGCCGTCATCACCATCTGATCGAGAACGATGTCATCCGCATCGTCAACATCTTCTATGGCGGTCGCGACTATGAGACGCTGATGCGCGACGGCGGCTCGAACGAACCATCCTGAGGCGATATCATTCAGCCGGCTCGACACCAGCCATCGGCAACCCAGGCTTGCCGGCCTCATCAGGATTTCGCCTGACATAGGCCGCCTTCAAACTCTCCGAGGTTTCGCGCGAGCCGTCATGGCTCCAGCCGGGAGGCTTGATCAGATAGTTCAGGCGATCGCTCAAGGTCAGACCGGGCGCAAAGGCATCCCTGAACATGCCGATCCATTCATGGAATGCCACTTTCAGCGGATTGAAGGTGCCGAGATTCCTGACGATGCCGTAGCGCGGCCGGTCTTCTTCCAGTTCCCCGACGAAGGTGCCGAACATGCGGTCCCAGATGATCAGCGTGCCGGCATAGTTGGCGTCGAGATAGCGCGGATTGGTGGCGTGGTGGACGCGGTGGTGTGAGGGCGTGTTGAAGACGAACTCGAACCAGCCCCACATCTTGCCGATGGTCTCGGTGTGGATCCAGAATTGCCAGACCAAATTGAAGCCGAAGGTGAAGGCAATCACCGCCGGGTGGAAGCCGAGCAGCACCAGCGGCGCCTGCAGCACGAACATGAAGGTGAACAGGCCCGTCCAGCTCTGCCGCAGCGCCGTCGACAGATTGTAGTGCTGGCTGGAATGGTGGTTGACGTGTTCGGCCCACACCCAGCGCACCCGGTGCGCGATGCGGTGATAGAAATAGTAGCGCAGATCATCGAGCAGGAAGGCCACCAGAAAGACCCAGATCGACAGGCCGAGATTGAAGACGCGGAACTGCCAGAGCCACAGCAACGCCCAGTAGGACACGACGCCAAGCAGCAGCCCGGCAACGACATTGCCGGTACCCATCATCAGGCTGGTCAATGTGTCGCGCGTTTCGAACGAACCCTTGGCACGGCCGGTGCGCACCAACCAAAGCTCGATCAGGATCGCGACAACGAAGAACGGGATGGCCAGTTGAGTGACCTGCGGAAAATTGTAGTCGTCCATCATGCCGCCTCTCCGCCGAAACTCTGCGGCTCAAGCGCCTTCAGCAAGCCTTGCGCATCCGTTGCGCTGGCAAAGCGGAAGCGGCCGCCCTTCCAGGTGAAATCGGCGAGCCGCAGCGAGACCGTATTCCCGTCTCCAGTGTCCAAAATCGTGACATCTTGAGGCGTGACGATGCGGGTCAAGAAGCAGTCGCCTACGCTGTGAACGATCCCGAAGCGCCCTCGCCCGATATCCAGGAACGCGGTCCCGGCATCTGCTGTCAGGCGGACTGCCGCCACGATCTCGTCGGGAAAATCCTCGGCGAACCGGCTCTTCGCATGATCTGCGCCACTGAGCGTCGCCGTCTTGCTGCCGCCAGTGAAATGCACCGCGGCAACCGACAGCGCGATGCCAAGGGCGACGATCGCAACCAGCAAAGGCAAGCTCATTGAATGGGTATCTCCTCCGGCCGGCCTGTCGTCTATGGCGACAGTTTTGGCGCGGAGACTTCTTAGCACGGTTGACGTTTACGTCAAAGTGCTGGCCAACCCTTGCTCGCGCGGCGCAGCAACAGCCAATGCCGGCGCAAGGCCGAGAGCCGCGCCACGCCTTCGAGCGGCGAGCCATTCTCCATCTTGCCGAGATAGGCGCGTGACAGGGCAAGTGGCAGGAATGCCGGACGCAGCGAGACCGGCAGAGCCGGTGCGCCCCTCTCGAAGGCGGAAAGATGTTCCCGTGCCAGCGCCATCATCGCTGCCACCGCGCGTTTGGCGCCGGGTCCGCCGTCGCCGGTGACGAATTCTTCCGGCGACGATCCCGCTGCCGCCAGAATGTCGGCCGGGACAAAACATTGTCCGCGCTGGCGGTGCAGCGGCAACAGCAGCAGCAGGCCGGTCATCGCCTGTGCGCAGCCTGCCCTGCCCGCCAGTTCGGCAAAGCGCGGCGCCTCGCCGGGGTCGAGCACCATCGCCGCAAGCTGGATGAGTGCTGCGGCCGTCTCGCCGCAATAGCCTTCCAGATCGGTGCGCGACGGCATCGGGTCGTCGTAGAGGTCGAAGATGCGCGCATCGAGCATGTTCTCGAAGGCCGGCTTCGGCAGGCCGAATGTCGCTATCGTAGCGTTCACGGCTTCGGCAGTGGGATGGCCGGCGCCGGCCTCGCCGCCGGCGGCAATGACATCGCGCCACCATTGCAGCCGCACCTCGCCCGGTAGCGCCTCATGGATGCGATCGCGAATACCTGATATCTCCGCGTTGAAGGCGTAGAGCGAAAACAGCGCGTAGCGCTTGCCGTCCGGCGCGTAGAGCGCGGTCAGATAACGATCATGATCGGCGGCGCGCACCGCGTCCATGACGATTTCAGCGCTTCGAGACATGTCAATCGACGGCAATGAGCGCGGCGGCCACGGCGCGCTCTTCCGCCAGAAGGACATTGTAGGTCCGCACCGCGGCCCCCGTCGACATCGGGTCGGATGCAACGCCGGCGGCCTTCAGCGCGGCCCGCAATGCAGCGGGCAACGGCCGAAGATCCCTGCCCATGCCGACCAGCAGGATCTCGATCTTGTCGGCCTCGGACAGCAGCCTGTCAAAATCCGCCACCGTCAGCGCCAAGGGGTCCACCGGCTCCCAGCCATGGATGCCGGATGGCAGACAGAGCAGCGAACCGCGATGCGACATGTCGGCAAAGCGGAATCCGCCATTGCCGTAGGCTTCGATCGGCGCGCGGCCCGGGAAATGCGCCTCGCGGATGACGATGCCTTTGCTGGTCACCGTTAAACCTCTTCGGGGGCGCGCGTCAGGTCGCGACCGCCTTGCCGCCATTGACCGGCTTCTCCTCGTCGGCCGTAGCCTGCGGCCGCAGTTTGAACAGGATCAGCAGCGGGGCGGCGATGAAGATCGACGAATAGGTGCCGAAGATGACGCCGAACAGCATGGCCATGGTGAACGAGCGGATCACCTCGCCACCGAACAGAACCAGCGCCAGCAGCGCCAGGATCGTCGTCACCGAGGTCAGCGTCGTTCTCGACAGCGTCTCGTTGATGGCGTTGTTCAGGAGTTGCGGCAGCGGCATGCGCTTGTATTTTCGCAGATCCTCTCGGACACGGTCATAGACCACGATCGTATCGTTCAGCGAATAGCCGATGATCGTCAGGATCGCCGCCAGTGACGACTGGTTGAACTCCAGCCCGGAGATGACGAAGAAGCCGAGCGTCATGACCACATCGTGCACCGTCGCCACGATGGCGCCGACCGCGAACTGCCATTCGAAGCGGAACCAGACATAGATCAGGATACCGAGCAGCGCGATCAGCATGGCGATCGTGCCTTGCTTGGCGAGCTCGCCGGACACGGTCGGTCCCACCACTTCGACGCGGCGGAAGTCATAATTATCCTGCAGCTCGCCGCGCACCTTGTCGATGACGGTCTGCTCGGCATTTTCGCCACCATCCTGCGTCCCGACGCGGATCAGCACGTCGTTCGGCGTACCGAACTGCTGCACCTGGACTTCGCCGATGTTGAGTTCGGTCAGCCGCGCGCGGAGGTCGGCGAGATCGGCATTGCCGCTCTTGGCCTGCACTTCGATCAGCGAACCGCCCTTGAAATCGATGCCGTAGTTGATGCCGACGGTCATGAACAGCACCACCGACAGGATCGAAAGTGCGCTGGACAGCGTGAACGTCCAGCGACGGATGCCCATGAAGGGGATCTTGGTGCCGGGCGGAACGAAGGTCACCGGCGCCTTCGGCAATTCCTTCGGGCGAGCCCGGCGCAGCCAGATCGAGACCAGCAGACGGGTGAAGGTGAAGGCGGTGAAGACGGTCGTCAGGATGCCGATGGCATAGGTGATGGCAAAGCCCTTCACCGGACCGGTACCAAGATAGAACAGGACCACGGTGGCGATCAGCGAGGTGATGTTGGAATCGACGATGGTCGCCAGCGCCTTGGTGAAACCGGTATCGATCGCCTGGATGACCGAGCGGCCGGCGCGCCGCTCCTCGCGGATGCGTTCGTAAATCAGCACGTTGGAATCGACCGCCATGCCGATGGTCAGCACGATACCGGCGATGCCAGGCAAGGTCAGCGTCGCGCCAAGCAGCGAGAGCACGCCGACGATCATCGCCACGTGCACCGCCAGCGCGATGTTGGCGAGGAAGCCGAGGAAGCCGTAGGCGACGAACATGAAGGCAACGACGAGGATAGAACCGATGATGCCGGCGACCTTGCCGGCATGGATCGAATCCTGGCCAAGGCCCGGACCAACGGTACGCTCCTCGATGACGGTTAGCGTCGCCGGCAGCGCGCCGGCGCGCAGCAGCACGGCGAGATCGTTGGCGCTCTGGGCGGTGAAATTGCCGGAGATCTGGCCGGTGCCGCCGAGGATCGGCTCGCGGATCTGCGGCGCCGAAATCACCTGGTTGTCGAGGATGATGGCGAACAGCTTGCCGACATTTTGCGCCGTGGCCTGGCCGAAGCGCGCCGCCCCTTTCGAATCGAAGCGGAACGACACCACCGGCTCGTTGTTCTGCGAATTGTATGTCGCCTGTGCGTCAACGAGGTTTTCGCCCGAGACGATGACACGGTTCTCGATCAGATACGGAACCGGCGGATCGTCCTGCGAATACAGCACCGACGAGCCGGCAGGCGGACGGCCGTTGAGCGCGTCCTGCACCGGCATCGACTGGTCGACCATCTGGAAGGTCAGCTTGGCGGTCTGGCCGAGGATTTCCTTCAGCCTTTGCGGGTCCTGAAGACCCGGCACCTGGACGAGGATACGGTCGTCGCCCTGCCGCTGCACGATGGGTTCGGTCGTGCCGAGTTCGTTGACGCGGCGTTCGACCACCTCGATCGACTGCGTCAGCGCGGTCGACGTGCGGTATTTGATGCCGGCATCGGTGACGTTGAACTTGAGCAGGCCGGGCTCGGAATCGTCGAGCGTCATTTCCTGCACGGAACCGCCGGTGAACAGGCCGGCGGCGACCGGATCGGTCAGCGTCTTCAGCGCCGTCTTGGCGGCATCGATCTGGGCGGGATCGGTAATGCGAACCTGCAGGGTCCGCCCCGTGCCGGCAAGGCCGGTATAGCCGATCTTGGCGTCGCGCAGCAGCGTGCGGATTTCGTCGCGCGTCGTCTCCAGCCGGTCCTTGATCAGATCGTTCTGGTTCATTTCCAGCAAGATGTGCGAACCACCCTGCAGGTCGAGGCCGAGCGTCATCTGCCGCTTCGGCACCCAGTTGGGCAGTTGCGCCAGCGTGCTGGCGGAGAACAGGTTGGGCGCGGCGAGGATCACCGTGATGGCCACGGCCACCCAGATCAGGATCATCTTGAAGCGCGAGAAATACAACATATGGCGTCGTCCGTCAGAGCGTGTCCGCGGATCGCTCCGCCTAAAATTGGATTATTTCTTGGCGTTCTGGTTGGCCACCGGCTCGCCCTTGACGCGCACATCGGCGATCGTCGAGCGCAGCGCCGTCACCTTCAAGCCATTGCCGAGGTCGACCTCGAGCTCGTTGTCGTCGATCACCTTGGTCACCTTGCCGACGAAGCCGCCGCCGGTGACGACCGTGTCGCCGCGACGGACCGCGGCCAGCATCTCGCCGCGCTTCTTCAGCTGCGTGCGCTGCGGCCGGATGATCAGAAAATACATGATCACGAAAATCAGGACAAACGGCAAAATGCTGATGAACATGTCGGGAGAAGCGCCGACGCCTTGGGCGTATGCCGGTGTCACGAACATCGAGGTACTCCTGAATTTTGAAAACAGCCGCCAATCTGGCGGCCCCTTGAAATTTGGCCGGAATATAGTCGGTAAAGTTGTCAATGCAACTGCGCGGCCGGCCAAATCGGCTGCTTTTCCGGCCTGTTGAGCCGTGTTAGAGCAGGATCGCAAAAAGCGCGAGCCGGTTTCCGCAAAAAATTATGCTCGAACAAAAGGTTGCAACCGGTTTTGTATCAGGCGAAATCGGGCAGCTTCACGCCCCAAGACATCAAAAACGCGAAAACAAAAGGCAGACATGACCGACAGCAGCATTGAGGCCCTGAACCAGAAACTCGACCGGCTGATCGAAGCGGTGAGCCGCCTTGCCCCGCCGCCGGTGCCCCAAACCGACCTCCGCGAGGCCGATTGCTTCGTTTGGCAGGCCGATCCGGGCTATCTGGAACCGGTGCACAGGGTTAACCGCGTCGACATCGGACTGATCCGTGGCGTCGACCGTGTCCGCGACATCCTTGTCGACAACACCGAACGCTTCGCTGCCGGCTACCCGGCCAACAATGTGTTGTTGTGGGGCGCGCGCGGCATGGGCAAATCGTCGCTGGTCAAGGCCGTGCATGCGGAAATCAACGCCAAGGCCAGGTCCGACCTGCCGTTGAAGCTGATCGAGATCCACCGCGAGGACATCGACACGCTGCCGAAGCTGATGGGTCTGCTGAAGGCGGCGCCCTTCCGCTTCATCCTGTTTTGCGACGACCTCTCCTTCGATCACGACGACACATCCTACAAGTCGCTCAAGGCAGCGCTCGAAGGCGGCGTCGAGGGCCGCCCAGCCAATGTCATCTTCTACGCCACCTCGAACCGCCGGCATCTTTTGCCCCGCGACATGATCGACAATGAACGCTCGACCGCGATCAACCCGTCCGAAGCGGTCGAGGAAAAGGTGTCGCTGTCCGACCGCTTCGGGCTGTGGCTCGGTTTCCACAAATGTTCGCAGGACGAGTATCTCGACATGATCGACGGCTATGTCCGCCATCACGGGCTGACAATCGATCCCGACACGCTGCGCGCCGAAGCATTGGAATGGGCGACGACGCGCGGCAGCCGCTCGGGCCGCGTCGCCTGGCAGTTCACCCAGGATCTGGCTGGCCGGCTCGGCAAACCGCTGAAGGACTGATGCGTTGGATAGCGTCGCCAACGCCATCCGATGACAAGATCATTTGGGCGGCTGCGACCGCCGCAAATCACGCGGCGTTTGGCCGATCTCACGCCGCATCCAATGCGCCAGATGTGACTGGTGCGCGAAGCCCGTCAATTCCGCCACTTCGCTTGTGCTGAGATCGCCTTGCTGCAGCAGGACGCGTGCGCGTTCGACGCGACGCCGTAGCACGTAGCGGTGCAGGGTGAAGCCCGTCGCCGCCTTGAACCATGTCCGCAAGTGCGAACTGCTGGCGCCGGCAACCCGGCTCAGTCGATGGATCGACAGGGGTTCGTGCAGCGCAACCTCGATATGCTCCAGCACGCGCTTGAGTTGAGTATCCGACAATCGGCTCGCGCGATCGATATGAGGTTCACCGAGGCCAAGCAGCCTCACAGCGAGCGCGGCGCCGATGCTGTCGACAAACAACGACCCGCCCGGCGCCTTCGCATTGAGATCGCTCTCCAGTGCTCGCGCGAGGTGTTCGATGCGCTGGTCACGAAGCAGGTGACGTGTGCCGAGCGGCAATGCGCGCGCCTTGCCGCCAAGTTCGGCTGCCACCCTTTCCATCAAGGCCGGTTGTAACGCGATCTCGATCGTGTCGAACGGGGTCTCAGCCTCGAACCCACCCTCCTGACCGGCGGGCACCAGGTCGATATCGCCGGCGCGCCTGACGAAATATCGTCCAACCTCATGGCAGTAGGAGCGCGTCGCGGCACTTGCATGCACCATGATGCGATGGTGTGGCGCCCGGAGCAGACGATGGACCCCGGCTTCGACATGCCGGGAGGCCAATGTTACATCGGACGGGGATCGGGCCGGGGCGACTTGCGAGAGCATGCTTTCTCGATTCATGGCAAAACCTGTTCAAGACTTGGCAATTCCCGCGCGATTTTCAATGCCTTGGCTATGTACCTACGCCTCTCCATAAAACTTGGATGAGAGGTTATGCCATGAGTTTCTATGTTGTTGTGGGAGCAGGCCCGGTTGGTCGCGAGACCGCGCGGCTTCTGGGCGAAGAAGGCCATGATGTTGTCTTGACGAGCCGGGGTGTCGGTTCGAACGCGCTGCAAAACGTCCGGACCGTGCAGTCCGACGCCACCAATGCCGCGGAACTGGCGCGTATCAGCCGAAACGCCGACGCGATCTTCATGTGCGCCATGGCCGCCTATCACCGCTGGCCGACCGACTTCTTCCCAATCATCGACGGCACCGTGCGGGCTGCCGAAGCGGTCGGCGCGAAGCTTGTGGTGCTCGGAAATCTCTATGGCTATGGCAAAGATGCCGAAAGCCCGCTTCACTCCGACCTGTCTCTGGATCCGACTTCGAAGAAAGGAACCGCACGGACGATCATGTGGCAGCGGGCCGTCCGTGCGGACGTGCCGGCCGTCGAAGTGCGGTCCAGCGATTATCTTGGACATGGCGCGATCAGCTCTTTCTCACTGGTCGCGCTGCCCTCCATAATCGAAGGGAAACCGACGGCTTTCATCGGAAACCTCGACGCAACTCACGCCTGGTCCTTCACGAAGGACGTGGCCAGGACCCTGGTCGCTGCCTCGCGCTACACGGGCGAATGGGGACGGGCGTTCCATGTTCCATCGCAACACGCACCATCCCGGGAACTCATCCGGGCGACCGCGGCAATGCTTCACCGTGAAATTCCAGGAACACGCTCCTATTCCATCTCCGAAATGGAAGCATTGGGCATGCATGAGCTTATCGAGATGAGCTACCTCTTCGACAAACCCTTGCTGGTCGATTCCTCCGACGCGGAGACGCTTCTCGGCGTCAAGGCCAGCAGCCTTGGCGTCATGATCGCCGACACTCTGCGCGACCATCTTTGAAGCTTGAAGACTGGCGCGGCGCACCGGAACTGAAAAAGCCCGCTCCTTTCGGAACGGGCTGAGCCGGCGGGCCGGACTGGAGGTCAGACGGCCCGCAAATTGCTTTTTTTCTTCTATTCGAAACAGCCCCGACTATTCGAGATAACCGGAGGGATCGACTGGCGCCGAATTCTTGCGCACTTCGAAGTGCAGCTTCGGCGAGTCCGTCGTGCCGCTCATGCCCGACAGCGCGATCTCCTGGCCGCGCTTGACCTTCTGGCCGCGCTGCACCTCGATCGAACTGGCATGGCCGTAGACGGTGACCAGGCCGTTCTCGTGGCGCACCAGCACCGTGTTGCCGAATTCCTTGAGGCCGTCGCCGGCATAGATGACGACACCGTTCTCGGCCGCCTTGACCGGCGTGCCCGTCGGCACGGCGATATCGACGCCGTCCTTGCCCGAGCCGAAACCGGAAATCACTCGGCCGCGCACCGGCCAGCGCATCTTGCCGATGCCGGTGGCATCAGGCGCGACGGCATCGTCGGCCTCGGCCTGCTGGATGACCTTCGAA
>NZ_RZQT01000166.1:0-11047 GCF_003998485.1 Mesorhizobium sp. M7A.F.Ca.CA.001.04.2.1 | reverse complement strand
CGTCATGACCAAGTCCGGCGACACCACGACGCTGTCCGATTTCAATCTCGACGGAAAGACGTTCTCCGTCGACGGCAGCATCGTGCTGGTCAATGGCGCCTTGTCGTCGGCGCGGTTCAGCAAGGTCACCTTGAACAGGGGCGACGACGTTGCCGTATCGGTGAAGCGGTCCGGCAAGGGCTATGCGGTCGACATATCGGGCAACGCGCTCGACGCCCGCTCGCTCATCAAGCAGTTCACCTCCGACGTCGACACGGCTACCAAGACCACCGGTTCCGATGCCATTTCCGTCAGCGCCGATGTCGACCGGCTGACCGGTTTCCACGACGAGCAATTGTCCAATCTGAAGCTCGACTACAGCGCGGCCGGCTCGCGGGTGAACGGGCTGAAGGTCAGCGCCACGGCCAGTTCAGGTGCGGCCATATCGATCAGCAACACGACCGGCGCCGGCCGGCGCACGCTCAACATGCAGTCCGCGGACGCCGGCGCCATCCTGAGGTTCCTCAACATCTACGAACATATGGAAGGCGGCGTGATCACGCTCGCACTGGCCGGGCCGAGCGACGGATCGCTCAAGGGCAAGGTCGACACCAGCAACTTTTTCGTCGTCAACGAACCGAAGCTCGCCTCCATCGTCTCGACCACGCCGGCCGGCGACAACCGCAGCCTCAACCAGGCGGTCAAGGGCAAGCTGGACACGTCGCGGGTGAAGTTCGAACGCGGCTACGCCGAGATCGACAAGGGCAGCGGCTATCTGAAACTGGCCAATGGCGTGCTGCGCGGACCGCGCATCGGCACGACGTTCCAGGGCACGCTCTACGACCAGAACAACAACATGGACATGACCGGCACGTTCATGCCGGTCTATGGCCTCAATCGCATCTTCGGCGAATTGCCCATCGTTGGCGCGCTGCTCGGCAATGGCCGCGACCGTGGCCTGATCGGCGTCACCTACCGGCTCAAAGGCAACGCCAACAAGCCGTTGCTGGACATCAATCCGCTGTCGGTGATCGCGCCCGGAATATTCAGGTCGATTTTTGAGTATCGGTGACCGAGTTCAAATCGGCCGTATCAGAATGTGTTTTTTCTTTCCCAAGGAAAGCTTTACGACGTTTTCCGGACTCAAATCCTGAGGGGTCACCAGCCGGCGCTCGTCGCTCACCGGCTCGTCGTTCAGGCGCACGGCGCCGCCCTGCACATGCCGCCGCGCTTCGCCGTTCGACGCCGCCAGTCCGGCGGTGACCAGCAGCGACAGGATGCCGACGCCGGTTTCGAGCGCTGTCTTGTCGACCTCGACGGTCGGCAGCGACTCCGCGAGCGCGCCTTCCTCGAACGTCTTGCGCGCCGTATCGCTGGCTTGCTCGGCGGCCGCGCGGCCGTGCAGCAGGGCGGTGATCTCGGTGGCGAGGATCTTCTTGGCCTCATTGATCTCGGATCCGCCGAGCCGCTCGAGCCGCGCCACCTCGTCCAGCGGCAGCGTCGTGTAGAGCTTCAGGAAGCGGGCGACGTCGGCATCCTCGGTGTTGCGCCAGTACTGCCAGAATTCGTAGGGGCTCAGCATCTCCGCGTCGAGCCAGACCGCGCCCGACGCGGACTTGCCCATCTTGGCGCCCGACGAGGTGGTGAGCAGCGGCGTGGTCAGTGCATAGAGCTGCGCGTCCTCCATGCGGCGGCCGAGATCGATGCCGTTGATGATGTTGCCCCACTGGTCGGAGCCGCCCATCTGCAGGCGGCAGCCGAGACGCTTGTAGAGCTCGACGAAATCATAGGCCTGCAGGATCATGTAGTTGAATTCGAGGAACGACAGCGACTGCTCGCGATCGAGCCGCAGCTTGACGGAATCGAAGGCCAGCATGCGGTTGACCGAAAAGTGACGACCGACATCGCGCAGGAAATTGACGTAGTTGATCTCCATCAGCCAATCGGCGTTGTTGACCATGATGGCGTCGTTGGGACCGCTGCCGAATTTGAGGTAGGGCATGAAATTGCGGCGGATACCGGCAAGATTGTCTTCGATGTCCTGCGGGGTCAAAAGCTTGCGCGCCTCGTCCTTGAACGACGGGTCGCCGATCATCGAGGTGCCGCCGCCCATCAGCGCGATCGGCCGATGACCGGTCTGCTGCAGCCAGTGCAGCATCATGATCTGGATCAGCGAGCCGGCGTGCAGGCTCTTGGCGGTGGCGTCGAAGCCGATATAGGCTGTCACCGTTTCCTTGGCGAAGATATTGTCGAGACCGGCATCATCCGAAGTCTGGTGGATGAAACCGCGCTCGCTCATCGTGCGCAGGAAATCCGATTTGAAGGCAGGCATTTTTTCTATTCCCGAAAGCGTCCGGCCGCTGTGGCTCAGGCGTGCATGAACGCGGGCGTTTAGCATCCAAGCGCGATCAGCAAAAGTGGTTTCCGGTTTTGCGACTGATCGCGCGCCAGACAAAGGTCCAGCGATCAGCAAAAGTGGTTTCCGGTTTTGCGACTGATCGCGCGCCAGACAAAGGTCCAGCGATCAGCAAAAGTGGTTTCCGGTTTGCAGCCCGCGCGGATGGCGTTGCGAATCCTTGCTTCGTCGTTTGGGCTGGCGTATTGAGGCGCCGCGCAGGGCAGGGCCTGAGGCGCCGCGACGGGGCCATCCCGCAGATCAGATCCGGAAAGCTCCGCGATGAACAGGAACTATCTCTTTCTCTTTCTGTTCAGCGTGCTGATGACGTTCAGTGGACTGGCGAGCCTTCCACCCATCGACCGCGACGAATCCCGTTTTGTCCAGGCCACCAAGCAGATGGTCGAAACCTCCGACTATGTCGACATCCGTTTTCAGGATGCCTCGCGCTACAAGAAGCCGATCGGCATCTACTGGCTGCAATCGGCGGCGGTGGCGCTGAGCGGCGAGGGGGCGGCGGCGCCGATCTGGGTCTACCGCCTCGTCTCCATGCTTGGCATTGCCTTGGCCGTCGTCGGCATCGCCTGGACGGGCACGAAGCTGTTCGGGGCCAATGCCGGTCTCGCCGCCGGCCTGATGATGGCGGCGATCTTCGCCACCGCCTTCGAGGGCCGTGACGCCAAGACCGACGCCATGCTGCTGGCCTGCTGCGTGGCGGCGCAAGGCGCGCTCGCCCAGATCTATCTGGCATCGCGCCGCAACGAACCGGTAGCCGCCCATCTGCCGTGGATATTCTGGGCCGCTCAAGGCCTTGGAATCCTTATCAAGGGGCCGGTGGCTCCGCTCCTGTCGGTGCTCACGGTCGCTGCCCTGTTTGCCTTCGAGCGCGACTGGCGCTGGCTCCTGAAGCTGAAGCTCGTGCGCGGTGTCGCTCTGGTGGTGCTCATCGTGTTGCCCTGGGTCGCCCTCATCACCTGGAAGAGCGGCGGCGCCTTTCTCAACGATGCCGTCGGCAAGGACATGATGGCCAAGGTCGCCTCGGGCGAGGAATCGCACGGCCTGCCGCCCGGTTTCTACATGCTGACCTATTCCTTGTTCATGTGGCCGTTCGGCCTGATCGCGGTCGGCGCCGGGCTGCAGGCCCTCAACCGTCTGCGCGACGATCCCCGGCTGCGTTTCTGCCTCGCCTGGTACATTCCGTTCTGGCTGGTATTCGAGCTGATCCCGACCAAGCTGCCGCACTATGTCCTGCCGGCCTATCCCGGCATGGCGCTGCTGATCGGCTGGCTGCTGACATTGTCGCCGCAGGAGGCCAATGCGCCGCTCAGGCGCTGGCAGGACTGGTTGTGGTGGTCGACCGCATTCGGTCTTGCCGTGGTCAGCCTTGGCCTGGCGGCGGTCTGCGTCGGAGCGCCGATCTATCTCACCGGCTCCTTTTCCTGGTGGAGCATCCCGGCCGCCGCGGCGGCGCTGGCGGCAGGGTATTTCGCTTTTTCGCGACAGCTGCAAGTGCCGCTCTCCCGCATCGGCGCCATCGCGGTTTGCGCCGGCATCACCTATGGGCTGTTGTTCGGCGTCATCGCGCCTTCGCTGAAGCCGATCTGGCTGAGCCCGGCGATCGAGGCGGCAGTCCAGGCCAACAGGCCTTGCGACACCACGGTGCTCGCCTCAGCGGAATATCACGAGCCGAGCCTGGTGTTCCTGGTCGGCACCAAGACCGTCCTGACCGATGTCGATGGCGTCGCCAAGCATCTGCTCGGCGACCCCACCTGCGCGCTGGCGCTGGCACAAATCGGCGACGAGCAGAAGCTGAATGGCCTGTTGGAGGCGCAAGGCAAGTCGGCGAGCCGCGTTGCCGAGGTCGACGGCCTCAACTATTCGTCGGGAGACAAACTGTCGCTCGGCCTCTATCGTGTAACCCAGTGACGGCTCGCCGATGCCCATGACGGCAACAATGGGGTCGAATTTCCTATGCTGGTGAAATCACGCCCGCCCGTTTCGAGCCTGCTCCTTGGAATAGGGCGCCGGTCGCTCGACAACTTTCGCGATACGATGCAGATCGCCAAAAGCCGCCTTGCCACCCGGCCGGCCAGATACCCGAATATTTTGTGGTCGGTCTGGGTGCTGGTCTGGGTCTTGCTGACCGCGGCGGCATTTGTTCGTCTCGACACTCCGGCCGGAATGCTTCACGGCAAGTGGTCGGCGGGATTTGCCCGGACTGCCGACTTTTTCACCCAGTTCGGCCTGGGAGGCTGGTATATCATTCCCTCAGTGCTTCTGCTTGTCGCCGCGAACCTGACGGATTGGCGAAGCCTGTCGCGGCGCTCGCTGATGCTCCTCTACAACTGGACCTGCCTGGCTTTTCTGGTGCTGTGCGCCACCGGCCTGTCGGGGATCGCCGTCAATGTGCTGAAATATGCCATTGGCCGGGCTCGCCCGCTCTATTACGAGGACTTTGGCGTGCTGACCCTGCACCCCTTCGCTTTCGATGCGCGCTTCGCCGGCTTTCCGTCCGGCCATGGTACGACAATGGGCGCGGTGTTCGGGGTCGCTTTGCTGTTGTTTCCGCGGCGCTGGTACATCGCCCTGGCGATCACCGCCTGCATCGCCTCGACCCGTATCTTCGTTGGCGCGCACTATCCCAGCGACACCGTCGCCGGCTTCGGCCTTGGCTGCGGTTTCGCGCTTGCCTGCGGGCTGGTCTTTGCCCGGCTCGGCTTCATCTTCCGGCCGATGCCGTCGGGACTGCCGGTCCGCAAGAGAACGTTTCGGCTGATCGGACCGACAAGGAAGACTGCCTGAGCATTCGAAGTTCAGTTGCCGTCCAGTCCGCCATAGGATCTGACCAGGTCGGCCATGCCGGGCGATTGGTGGTCTTCGCTTTCGAGCCCCTGTGCAACGCCGACGCGATCGGCGACCGGCCGGTTCTGGCTGACCTTCCACTTGCCGTGGATTTCGCTGATCTCGATTTCCAGCCCGATAATGCCCTTGATCTGCGACTGGATGAAGGGCTCCGGCGCATCGGTCACCGCCCAGGGCGCGGCGCGGGCGCCTTCCTGGGAGACGGTCAGATCGGCGATCTGCTGCGCCAGCCAGTCCTGATCATCCATCACCTTGACGGTGCCGCGAACCTGCACGATGGCATAATTCCAGGTCGGCACCACCTTGCCGGTCTCGCGCTTAGTCTCGTACCAGGACGGCGTCACATAGGCATCGCTGCCCTGGAAGACGATCAGTACGGGTGACGCCGGATTGTCGGCCAACAGGCGCCATTGCGGGTTGGCCCGCGCCAGATGGGCGCGCAGCCTGCCGTTCGGCCCGATTTCCGCGTCGAGCAGGAACGGGATGGCGTTGGCGACCGGCCCATCGGGCCCGTTGGCAATCAACAGGCCCAGCGGATGCGTCCGGATCAGCCCGTGCAGGATTTCCGGCCGCGTTTCCCTGAAATGAGGAGGTTCGTACATTGCCGTCCCTGCTTTCTTGCTTATCTCAGCCGCTTCGGCCGCGGATCCGACAATTCGCCGGCCAGCCGGCGGTCGAGATAGTCGGCGCATTCCTCGAGCAGCAGGTCGGCATCGTTGGAGAAGAAATGGTTGGCGCCGGGCAACGTCTTTTGGGTGATGGTGATGCCCTTCTGCGTGTGCAGCTTGTCGACCAGGCCCTGCACATCCTTTGGCGGCGCCACCTTGTCGGCATCGCCATGGATGATCAGGCCCGATGAGGGGCAGGGCGCCAGGAACGAGAAATCATAGGTGTTGGGCTGCGGGGCGATCGAGATGAAGCCTTCGATCTCGGGCCGGCGCATCAGAAGCTGCATGCCGATCCAGGATCCGAACGAGTAGCCGGCGACCCAGCAGCTCTTGGAATCGGGATGCAGCGACTGCACCCAATCCAGCGCCGCGGCGGCATCCGACAACTCGCCGGTGCCGTGGTCGAATTCGCCCTGACTGCGGCCGATGCCGCGGAAATTGAAGCGAAGCGTGGTGAAGTCCCGCTTCTGGAACATGTAGAAGAGGTCGTAGACGATCTTGTTGTTCATCGTGCCGCCGAATTGCGGGTGCGGGTGCAGGACGATGGCAATCGGCGCGCTCTTTTCCTTGGAAGGCTGGTAGCGACCCTCCAGGCGGCCAGCAGGACCGGTGAAAATGACCTCAGGCATAAAATACTCCACTAGGTAATACGAATGCGCGGTGCCTGGAACGTTTCCTCTGGCCTTGACGCAGGGCGAGCGTCTTCTTAGAAGCTAGTTTAGAATTGTTCAAAACTGAGTGGCAAGACATCGAGCCCGGCCACCCGCGCCGCAAGCCGCGTAAATAGGACGGCTCGCCTTGGAATTTCAAGGAAATAACGCCATACGACGGCGGAATGGCTTCTGACGGGACTTGACGGACGAAAATGGCCGCAAAACGCGCCTATCTCGACTACAATGCCAGTGCGCCGCTGCTTGCCGCGGCCCGCGAAGCTATGGTCGCGGCGCTCGATGTCGCCGCCAATCCGTCATCGGTTCACGCCGAGGGGCGGGCGGCCCGCCGTCTGATCGAGACCGCAAGGCGTGACGTGGCGGCGCTCGTCAACGCCAAGCCCGAGCACGTCGTGTTCACCTCCGGTGCCACGGAAGCAGCCTCGACGCTGCTGTCACCCGACTGGCAGATGGGGCGCGGCACGGTGCGCATGAGCCGGCTTTACGTGTCGGAGGCCGATCATCCCTGCCTGTTGAACGGCGGACATTTCCCGTCAGCGCAGGTGACGCGGGTCGGCGTCGACGCCAACGGTATCGCCGATCTCGACGCTTTGGCGGCAGCGCTCAGTGGTCATGACAAGAGCGAAGGCCTGCCGCTGGTTGCCATCCACGCCGCCAACAACGAGACCGGCGTCATCCAGCCGATCGATCGCATCGCCGGGATCGTCAAGGCGGCGGGCGGCATCCTCATGGTCGACGCCGTGCAGGCCGCCGGGCGTGTTTCGATCGATCTATCAGCGGGTTACGCCGATTATCTGATTCTGTCCTCGCACAAGATCGGTGGTCCCAAGGGCGTCGGCGCCATCGTCGCGGCTTCGGATCTGATGATGCCGAAGCCGTTGATCAATGGCGGCGGTCAGGAAAAGGGCCATCGCGGCGGGACTGAAAACCTCGCTGCCATTGCCGGTTTTGGCGCGGCCGCCCGCGAGGCCCTGGCCGGATTGCCGGCCATAGATGCGGTGCGCCGGCGCCGCGACGAGATCGAGGCCATCGTGAAAACGCTGGTGCCGGACGCGGAAATCTTCGGAACCGGTGCGCCAAGGCTTGCCAATACGGCATTCTTCGCTATTGCGGGCGTCAAAGCCGAAACCGCGCAGATCGCCTTCGATCTGGCCGGCGTAGCGCTGTCGGCCGGCTCTGCCTGTTCGTCCGGCAAGGTCGGACCGAGCCATGTGCTGAAAGCCATGGGATACGGTGACAGCCTTGGCGCCTTGCGCGTGTCGATCGGTCCGGCGACGGGCGCGGAAGACATCGAGTTGTTTCGCGTTGCGCTGACGGGAATCGCCGCGCGTCGGGCGGATAGAGAAAAAGCCGCGTGAGCGGTTGGAGCATCGGACCGAAAAGCGCGTAGCGGTTTTCGGGAAAATCCGATGCTTGACGAAAATGATTTGGGCCATTCGGCCTGGTAGAGCCGTGCGTTTCATGCTGGCCGGGTGAATTTCCGGTCGAAGCGCACTATATGAAACTTACGCTGCCGCAAGCGCCTTTTGGGGTTCGTTTTTGGCGGTGCCATAGTTTGAAAACTGTCGGGCCTTGACCCCGGCGTGGATGGAGAACGCATATGCCTGCTGTGCAGGACACGATCGATCGGGTCCGAAAGATCGACGTCGACCAATACAAATATGGATTCCAGACCGAAATCGCGATGGATAAGGCCCCCAAAGGCCTCAGCGAAGACATTATCCGTTTCATTTCGGCCAAGAAGGATGAACCGTCCTGGATGCTGGAATGGCGTCTGGAAGCCTATCGCCGTTGGCTGACGCTTGACGAGCCGACCTGGGCGCGCGTCCACTATCCCAAGATCGATTTCCAGGACATCTACTTCTACGCGGCGCCCAAGAGCACGCCCGGCCCGACCTCGCTCAGCGATGTCGATCCCGAACTCTTGAAGGTCTACGAGAAGCTCGGTATTCCGCTGCGCGAGCAGGAAATCCTCGCCGGCGTGCAGAAGACCGACGCCTCGGAACTCGAGGAAGTCAGCGACAATGTCTACAAATCGGGCCGCGTCGCCGTCGACGCCGTGTTCGATTCCGTTTCCGTCGTCACCACCTTCAAGAAGGAGCTGGCGCAGGCCGGCGTCATCTTCTGCTCGATCTCGGAAGCCATCCGCGAGCATCCGGAGCTGGTGAAGAAATATCTCGGCTCGGTCGTGCCGACCTCCGATAATTATTACGCGACGCTGAATTCGGCCGTGTTCACCGACGGCTCGTTCGTCTTCGTGCCCAAGGGCGTGCGCTGCCCGATGGAGCTGTCGACCTATTTCCGCATGAACGAGAAGAACACCGGCCAGTTCGAGCGCACGCTGATCATCGCCGAGGAGGGGGCTTACGTCTCCTATCTCGAAGGCTGCACGGCGCCGCAGCGCGATGAGAACCAGCTGCATGCCGCCGTCGTCGAACTGGTGGCGCTCGACGATGCCGAGATCAAATATTCGACGGTGCAGAACTGGTATCCCGGCGACGCCGAGGGCAAGGGCGGCATCTACAATTTCGTCACCAAGCGCGGCGACTGCCGTGGCGACCGCTCCAAGATTTCGTGGACGCAGGTCGAGACAGGTTCGGCGATCACCTGGAAATATCCGAGCTGCATCCTGCGCGGCGACGATTCCTCGGGCGAGTTCTATTCGATCGCTGTCTCGAACGGTTATCAGCAGGTCGACAGCGGCACCAAGATGATCCACCTCGGCAAGAACACGTCGAGCCGCATCATCTCCAAGGGCATCGCCGCCGGCTTCTCGCAGAACACCTATCGCGGCCAGGTCTCGGCGCACCGCAAGGCGACCAACGCCCGAAACTTCACCAACTGCGATTCCCTGCTGATCGGCGACCAGTGCGGCGCGCACACCGTGCCCTACATGGAAGCCAAGAATTCGACGGCGCAGTTCGAGCACGAAGCGACGACGTCGAAGATTTCCGAGGACCAGAAATTCTACGTCATGCAGCGCGGTATCCCTGAAGAGGAGGCGATCGCGCTGATCGTCAACGGCTTCGTCAAGGACGTCATCCAGCAACTGCCGATGGAATTCGCGGTCGAAGCGCAGAAGCTGATCGGTATCTCGCTTGAGGGCTCGGTCGGCTGACCGGACAGATATTCAGGAAACGAAAAAATGCTTGAAATCAGAAATTTGCACGCCCGCATCGTCGATGACGGCACCGAAATCATCCGCGGCCTGAACCTGACGGTGAAAGCCGGCGAGGTCGCCGCGATCATGGGGCCGAACGGCTCGGGCAAATCGACGCTGTCCTACATCCTCGCCGGTCGCGAGGACTATGAGGTGACCGAGGGCGACATCCTCTACAACGGCCAGTCGATCCTCGAAATGGATCCGGCCGAGCGCGCCACGTCAGGCATCTTCCTCGCCTTCCAGTATCCGATGGAGATACCGGGCGTCGCCACCATGGAATTCCTGAAAGTGGCGATGAACGAGCAGCGCAAGGCGCGCGGCGAGGAGCCGCTGAAGATCCCGGAATTTTTGAAGCGCGTGAAGGAAGCCGCCGCCTCGCTCAGCATGGACATGGCGATGCTCAAGCGGCCGCTCAATGTCGGCTTCTCCGGTGGCGAGAAGAAGCGGGCAGAGATCCTGCAGATGAAGCTGCTGGAGCCGAAATTGTGCGTGCTCGACGAAACCGATTCCGGGCTCGACATCGATGCGCTGAAGATCGTTTCCGATGGCGTCAACGCGCTGCGCGCGCCGGACCGGGCGTTCCTGGTCATCACCCATTACCAGCGCCTGCTTGAGCACATCGTGCCCGACACCGTGCATGTGCTCTACAAGGGGCAGGTCATCAAGTCAGGCGACAAGTCGCTAGCGCTCGACCTGGAAGCCAATGGCTATGCCGGCGTGATCGGCGAAGCAGCGTGAGATGCCAGAGGGCAGTTTGATGAATATGCACGCACAACCGCAGCGGACACCGGCCGAGACAGCGTTGATCGACGCGTTCGGCGACCGGTTGTCGCTGCTGCCCGGCGACGGCGCGGTGATGCTGAAGCGCGACGACGCCATCGAGACGATCAAGCACGGCCTGCCCACGCGGCGCGTCGAATCCTGGCACTATACCGACCTGCGCCGGTTGCTGAATACCGTGCCGGACTTCGACCCGGCCGCCTTGGCCAAAGTCATTGCGCCGATCGTCGACGGTTCCACCGTGGTGTCGATCCTGAACGGCAAGTCCGACGCCAAAGCGCCGGTTCTTGAAGGCGTCTCTTTCCAGCGCCTGTCGGAAAAGCTGGTCGACGGCAGCGCAGCAGCTGGGCTCGACCCCTATGGCAGCGACGACGCCATCGGCGCGCTGAACACGGCTTTTGTCGCCGACGGGTATTTCGTCGACATCGCGGATGGTGTGGAACTTGAAAAGCCGGTCGAGCTGCAGAACCTGCAGGCGGGCGGCCAGACCCATGTGCGCCTGGCCGTTCGCGTCGGCGCCGGCGCCAAG
>NZ_RZQT01000165.1:0-11057 GCF_003998485.1 Mesorhizobium sp. M7A.F.Ca.CA.001.04.2.1 | reverse complement strand
GCGGCAGACATCGAGCCCCGAGCCGTCCGGCAGCATCACGTCGAGCACAATCAGGTCGAATTGGCCGGAGCCAAGCCGTTGCTCGCATTCGCGCCGGTCCGCCGCCGCCGTGACGCGAAAGCCCTGGCTGTCGAGGTAACGCTGGAGAAGCGTCCTGATCTCGCGGTCGTCGTCGACGACGAGGATATGGGGTTGTGACTGCATGACCGTGCCGTTGCCGATGAATATTGGGACCCGTGATTGCAGGGGCTTGCCGCGATTATAGGAGAGCCGCGCCCGAGCGGCATGGAAAATTGCAACCGAACGTTTCCGGCGGGCCATGGGAAACATTCGGAAACAAATTGCCCTTTTGCGGAAACCTTCGGCAACACGCCGACGCGAAGCGGACAAAGACGCTTCCTATCCTCTGAACCGTCCGAAGCATGAGAGAAAGGAACATCTTTATGCCAAGCAGACTTCTTGCGCTCGGCCTGTTTTCCGTCGCCGCAATTCACCCCGCGCTGGCGGCGCAGCCCGACCCCGGCGCCGGACCCGGTGAGCCGCCCCCTGTCATGGCCATGCAGGATGGGGCAGGCCACGGCCGGAATGGACCCGGCCCGCATGGACCGATGCGACCTGGTTCGCAGGGTTTCGGCCCGCAAGGCTTTGGCCCCCGCCGCATGGGTCCGCCGCCGGAATTCATGCTGGCCGCCCGGCTCGCCGCGCTGGAGACCCGCGTCGGCATCCGCACCGAACAACTCGACGCCTGGCGCGACTACACCAGCGCGCTGCAGGCGGTGCTTTCGCAGCCTCGGCCTGACCGCGGGCGGCCCGTTGGTGCTGAAGCGAAGGACCCCGACGCAGCAGGCCCGGGCGGCAAGCCCGATCCCTTCGCATTCCAGGAAAAGCTGGCCGACGACGTTACCGCCCGCGCGGTTTCGGCCGGCAGACTGAAGGAGGCGATCGCTGAACTGCGCGCCAAGCTGACGCCCGAACAACTCGAACTCCTCGCTTCGGCGGAACGTGCCCATGGATCACCCCCCGGTCCCTGGGGCGGTCCGCCGAACGATGCAGCCGGCCCCAGAGGCCTGCCCAACGATGGCAGGCAGCTCCCGCCCCAGCCCGGGAACGACGAGCAACTCTGACCGACTGCACCGGCCGGCCCGGTACCCAACCCGTTCTCGGGTCGGCCGGTTCTCCGGGGATGGCGGGCGTATCTCCGCCATCCTCGTTTCGATCACGCCCAGTTCGAATCGCGCCAATTCGGAACCATGCCCAATTCGAACCCTGCAATGGAAGCACGACAATGTGGGAAGCCATGATCATGCTGCGGCTGCTCGCGTCCGCCAGCCCGAGGCTCTCGTTCGGTCCTGTCGGGCGAGGCATGCCGCTGGCCCCGCCGGTCGACACGCTGAAGGGCGCGATCCGCCTGAGTTTCGCCGCCTGGCGGTTGTCGCTCCCGCTGTCGCAGCCGCTCGACAACCATGGGCATCATGACCGCAAGATCGCGTGAATTCCGGCAAGGCGCTTGGCATGTCCTCGCTGATCGGCATAATGATGTTGGTGGGCATCGCGGCCGGCTACTCGACCTTCGAGCAGCTCTGGCCGCCGAGAAGGAGCGCGACATGAGCCGCTTCGAAGCATTGCTCGTCGCCGCCCGCAGACCGGCGCGGCCCACCATCAAGATATCGGCCGGCATGCCTCGACCAAGCGGTCGATTGCCCGCGCCCGCAACTCCAGCGAAAGATCATTCAGTCCATGTCTATCCAGCCTAGCCCGTCTTTGCAGCCGGCACGCCGTCTGGCGCCCTGGGCCGCGATGTTCGCATCCGCCTTTCTGCTGGCGGCCTGCTCGCAGGAGAGCAGCGCCCCCGCAGGCATGGGCGCGCCCGGCAAACCGGAAGTCGGCGTCGTCACCCTGCATCCGCAATCGGTGGCGATCACCGCCGAACTGTCGGGACGCACGGCGGCCTCGCTGGTTGCCGAAGTGCGCCCGCAGGTGAACGGCATCATCCAGCAGCGCCTGTTCAAGGAGGGCAGCGAGGTGGCGGCTGGACAGCCGCTCTACCTCATCGATCCGGCGAGCTACAAGGCGTCCTACGACAGCGCGGTCGCCGCACAGCAGAAGGCGGAAGCGGCGGTGCCTACGGCGCAGGCCAAGTTCGACCGTTATGCCGGCCTGTTGAAGCAGAACGTTGTTTCCAAACAGGATTATGACGATGCCGCCGCCACGCTGGCGCAGGCGCAAGCCGATGTCGCCTCGGCCAAGGCCAGTGCCGAGACGGCGCGCATCAGCCTCGACCGGACCTCCATCACGGCACCGATCGCCGGGCGCATCGACAAGTCCACGCTGACGCCGGGCGCGCTGGTGACCGCGAACCAGGACACGGTGCTGACCACCATCCGTGCCCTCGATCCGATCAATGTCGACGTCACGCAGTCGAGCACCAACCTGCTCAATCTGCGGCAGGCGATCTCGGAAGGGCGGCTGAAGTTCAGCGGGCCCAATGTCAGCGTGAAGCTGAAGCTCGAGAACGGCACCATCTACACGCAGACCGGCAAGCTGGAATTCGCCGGCGCCAATGTCGACCAGACCACCGGCACCTTTGCGCTCAGGGCCGAGTTCCCCAATCCCGACCGCCTGCTTCTGCCCGGCATGTATGTGCGGGCACTGGTCGAGGAGGGCGTTGCCCAGAACAGTTTCCTGGTGCCGCAGCGTGCCGTCAGCCGCAACACCAAGGGCGAGGCCACGGCGATGGTCATCAACGCGCAGGGCAAGGTCGAGACGCGCGTGCTCGCCGTGCGCAACAGCGTCGGCAACAACTGGCTGGTGGATTCGGGTGTCGGCGACGGCGACCGCGTCATCGTCGAGGGCATGCAACTGGTGCGCCCCGGCGGCGATGCGACGGGTGTCGAAGTGACGATCGACGAGACGACCGGCGAGGTCAAGGACCGCGGGCAGAGCACTTCCGCCGCACCGGCCGCGTCCAATGCGGCGAAACCGGCGCCTGCCGCCGCGACCGGGAACTGAGCGATGTCACTATTCTTCATCAACCGGCCGATCTTCGCCTGGGTGATCGCCATCGTGATCATGCTGGGCGGCCTTCTGGCACTCACCACGCTGCCGATCTCGCAATATCCGCAGATTGCGCCGACGACAGTCAACATCAGCGCCACCTATCCGGGCGCCGACGCGCAGACGGTCGAGAACTCGGTGACCAAGGTCATCGAGCAAGGCATGACCGGTATCGACAATCTCGACTACATGACGGCGACGTCGACCTCGACCGGTTCGGCCTCGATCACGCTGACCTTCACCACAGCGGCCGATCCCGATACCGCCCAGGTGCAGACGCAAAACAAGCTGCAGCTGGTGCAGTCGCAGCTGCCGCAGGTGGTGCAGAGCAACGGCATCACCGTCTCCAAATCCTCGACCGGCTTCCTGATGGTCATCGGCTTCGTCTCGACCGACGGCAAGATGAACTCGACCGATCTCGCCGACTATGTCGACGCCACCGTCAACGACACGCTGAAGCGCGTCGAGGGTGTCGGCTCGACGCAGCTGTTCGGCTCCGGCTATGCCATGCGCATCTGGCTCGATCCGGACCAGCTCGCCAAATACGCCTTGATGCCGAGCGACATTGCCTCGGCGATCGAGGCGCAGAACACGCAGGTTTCGGCCGGCCAGCTTGGCGGCCTGCCGGCGCGCAAGGGCCAGCAGCTCAATGCCACGGTGACGGCCAAGAGCCGGCTGCAGACCGCCGAACAGTTCCGCAACATCATCCTGAAGAGCCAGACCGATGGCTCTCTGGTCCGCCTCAACGATGTCGCCACCGTCGAGCTCGGCGCCGAAAGCTATACGACGCAGGCCAATTACAATGGCAAGCCGGCGGCCGGCGTCGCCGTCAATTTGGCGACCGGCGCCAACGCCATCAACACCGCCGAAGCGGTGCGTTCGACGATCGCCCGGCTGAGCTCGACCTTCCCGCAAGGGGTCGAGGTCGTCTATCCCTACGACACCTCGCCTTTCGTGCGGCTGTCGATCGAGGAGGTGCTCAAGACGCTGGCCGAAGCGATCGTGCTGGTGTTCCTGGTGATGTTCATCTTCCTGCAGAATTTGCGCGCCACCATCATCCCGACGATCGCCGTGCCGGTGGTGCTGCTCGGCACGTTCGGCGTGCTGTCGCTGTTCGGCTATTCCGTCAACACACTGACCATGTTCGCCATGGTGCTGGCCATCGGCCTCTTGGTCGACGACGCCATCGTCGTCGTCGAGAATGTCGAACGCGTGATGCAGGAGGAAGGCCTGTCGCCGAAGGAGGCGACGCGCAAGTCGATGCACGAAATCACCGGCGCGCTGATCGGCATCGCCACGGTGCTTTCGGCCGTGTTCGTGCCGATGGCTTTCTTCGGCGGCTCGACCGGCATCATCTACCGGCAATTCTCGGTGACCATCGTCTCGGCGATGGTGCTGTCCGTGCTGGTCGCCCTTGTGCTGACGCCCGCACTTTGCGCCACCATCCTGCGGCCGCCCAAGGACCATGCGACGCAGACCGGCCCGTTCGGCTGGTTCAACCGTGTCTTCGACCGCGGCACGCTTGCCTACCGCGACGGCTCGCACGGCATCATCAACCGATCCTGGCGCTTCCTCGTCGTGTTCCTGGCCATCGTCGTTGCCGTGGGCTGGATGTTTGCCCGGCTGCCGAGCTCGTTCCTGCCGGAAGAGGACCAGGGCATCCTGATCACCAGCGTGCAGCTGCCGGTCGGCGCGACGCAGGATCGCACGGAGCGCGTGCTGGCAGAAGTGACCGACCATTATCTCAACCAGGAGAAGGACGTCGTCGACGGGGTGTTCACCGCCTCCGGCTTCGGCTTCGGCGGCGCAGGGCAGAATGTCGGCATCGCTTTCGTGCGGCTGAAGGATTTCGACCTGCGCAAATCGCCGGCTTCCGCCGCGCAGGCCATCGCCGGCCGGGCGATGGGCGCGTTTTCGAAGATCAGGGACGCGCAAGTCTTCGCGCTCGCGCCTCCCGCCATCCAGGGCTTCGGCAACACCAACGGCTTCGACTTCTACCTGCAGGACGTCAACGGCGCCGGCCATGACGCGCTGATCCAGACGCGCAACCAGCTTCTGGCCCTGGCCGGGCAGAGCAAGGTGCTCGCCAACACAAGGCCCAACGGCCAGGAAGACCAGCCGCAATTCTCGGTCGACATCGACCAGGAGAAGGCCAGCGCGCTGGGCGTCAGCCTGGCCGACATCAACAACACGCTTTCGACCGCCTGGGGCAGCGATTACGTCAACGACTTCATCGATCGCGGGCGGGTGAAACCGGTCTATCTGCAGTCGGACCCGAACTTCCGCATGCAGCCGGAAGATTTGGACAAATGGCAGGTCCGCAACGCCAGCGGCGCCATGGTGCCGTTCTCGGCCTTTGCCTCCAGCCACTGGACATTCGGCTCGCCCAGGCTGGAGCGCTACAATGGTTCGGCGGCGGTCGAGATCCAGGGCGCGGCGGCCACGGGGGTCAGCTCGGGTGCCGCCATGGACGAGATCGACAAGCTCGTCGCGCAATTGCCCGCCGGCTATTCGCACGAGTGGACCGGGCTGTCGCACCAGGAGAAGCTTTCCGGCAACCAGGCGCTGTCGCTCTATGCGATCTCAGCGCTGGTCGTGTTCCTGTGCCTGGCCGCACTTTATGAGAGCTGGTCGATCCCGTTCGCGGTCATGCTGTCGGTGCCGATCGGCATCTTCGGCGCGCTGCTGGCGGCCAGCCTGTTCGGCCAGTCCAACGACGTTTATTTCAAGGTCGGCCTTTTGACCACGATCGGTCTCGCCGCCAAGAACGCCATCCTCATCGTCGAGTTCGCCATCGAGCGGCAAGCCGCCGGGATGGGGCTGGTCGAGGCGACGCTGGAGGCGGCGCGACAACGGCTGCGGCCGATCCTGATGACGTCGCTGGCCTTCATCCTCGGTGTGCTGCCGCTGGCGATCGCCAGCGGTGCGGGCTCGGGCGCGCAGAACTCGGTCGGCATCGGCGTGATGGGCGGGATGATCGCAGCGACGGTGATCGGCGTCTTCCTGGTGCCGCTATTGTTCGTCACGGTGCGGCGCATCTTCAAGGGCAGGGCGGCCAAACCAGATACGGGCGAGACGCCGGTGACGGCCACCCAGCAATAAGGAAACTTCACATGACAGGTTTGGAACGTGGCTCGGTGGCCGCGAGGCGGCTTCTTGCGCCTATGCTCACCGCTGTCCTGCTCGCGGGATGCGTCGTCGGTCCGGATTATCAGACACCGATAATGGCAATGCCGGCGAATTGGAGCGGCCAGAAGCCGACAATGCCTGCCCAGCCGGCACGACTGTCAAAATGGTGGCAGCGGCTACGCGATCCCGAGCTGAACACGCTTGTCGAGGAAGCGGTTGCCGGCAATCTCGATGTCGCCACCGCCAAGGCAAAAATCCGCGAGGCGCGCGCCAGCTATCGCCAGAGTGCCGGCACATTGCTGCCTTCGGCCGACGGCTCCGGCTCGGCCTCCCGCAACAAGTCGGCCGAGACCACATCAGGCTCTGACGCCACCTACAGCGAGTACCAGGCCGGCTTCGATGCAAGCTGGGAGCTCGACCTGTTCGGCGCCAACCGGAGGGGCGTAGAGGCCGCGCGCTACGGGCTGAACGCCTCGCAGGAGGAACTGCGCTCGACGCTTCTCACCCTGGTCGGCGATGTCGCTTCCTATTATACCCAGGCGCGCGGCTACCAGGCCCGCATCGCGCTCGCCCGTCGTTCGGCCGCGTCGCAAAGACAGACCGCCGAACTTACCCGCACCATGGCGCAGGCGGGCACGGCGACCGCCGCCGATGTCGCCAAGGCGATGGGGCAGGCAGCGAGCACCGAAGCCGCCGTTCCGACGCTGGAGGCAAGTTATACGCAGGCCGTGCATCGTCTCGCGGTGTTGGCCGGCCGGCCGCCTGCCTCGCTCAACGAGCGGCTGAAGCGGGTCGCGCCCATTCCTGCACCGCGCCTGCCGATGCCCACCGGAATTCCCGCCGACCTCCTGCTATCGCGGCCCGATTTGCGCATGGCGGAGCGCCAATATGCGCAATATACCGCCAAGATCGGCCAGGCCGAAGCCGCCCGCTATCCCTCGGTCAGCCTGACGGGAGACATCAGCACGGCGGCGCTGAAGCTTGGCGATCTCGGCAAGAATTCGTCGATCGGCTGGTCGTTCGGGCCGACGCTCAGTGTGCCGCTGTTCAATGCCGGCCAATTGCAGGCGGCCGTCGAGTTCGCCAAGGCGCAACGCGATCAGTATTTCATCGCTTACCGGTCTTCGGTGCTGACGGCGCTCGAGGATGTCGAGAACGCGCTGGTGCTGTTGTCGCAGGAGCGCATCCGGATCGCCAAGCTCGCCTCGTCCGCGAAGTCCTATGGCGAGGCGGCAAGTCTCGAAGGCTCGCTCTACAAGGCCGGCGAGACAAGCCTCCTCGACGTGCTCGACGCCCAGCGCTCGCTCTATTCGGCCGAGGACTCGCTGCTGCAAAGCCGCGTCCTGCTGGCGACCAACTACATCGCCCTCAACAAGGCGCTCGGCGGCGGCTGGGATGGCGCGGTCGACAGCGCCAAGCCGGAGATCGTCGACGTCAAGGCCGGTCCACGGCTGGCGTCGAAGCCGGCCTCCTGAGGCGCTCTCAGGCAGCGGCGTCAATTCGGCAGACACGCCGCCATCGCCGATGCGGGGCGTGAAAATGCGGACTCCATGTTTGGCGATGGCGGGGTGATCGCATCGCTGTTATTGATGGTGCCCACACAGCACAGGCGCCGCAGATGACATCCGATACACAGAAGGCCGAAGCGGTCGGGCAGCTGCTCGAAACGCCGGACCTTGCCAGCGCGCTCGAAAGCGAACAGTTCAAGAAGTTCCTCGACCAGGTGCCGATCGCCATTGCCGTCTCGGACCTGGGTTCGAAGGAGCGTGTCGTCTATGCCAATCCGGAATTCGAGAAACTGTCCGGCCTCAAGGCGGCGATGCTCGCTCGCCAACACTGGGCGGCGCTTTCCGGCACCGGCCTGCACAAGCAGAAGGACCGGCCGCTGTTCGAGGCCGTGGTCGAGGACACTGATTTCATCGGCACGTTCCGGCTGGAGCGGAAGGAAGGCCAACCGACTATCGTCGACGTCTATTCCAACGTCATCGAGGACGACAATGGCAAGGCCTGCTTCCGGCTGGTGGCGCTGGTCGACGTTTCGGCCCATGGCGAAACCGAAGATGCGCGATCGATCGACGAGCGCATCCGCGAGAAGGACACGCTGCTGCGCGAATTGCAGCACCGGGTGAAGAACAATCTGCAGATGATCACCGCACTGATCCGGATGGAGACGCGCAACGCGGCCGAACCGGATCAGAAGCGTTTCGAGAGGCTGGCAGGTCGCGTCGATGCGCTGGCAATCCTCTACCAGACGCTGTCGGGGGACGATGAAAAGGATGAGGTCGATCTTGGCGTCTATCTCAGCCAGATCGCGTCGGCGGTGATGAACTCGCATGCGGTCGAGGGCATCCGCCTCGACATGAAGGTCGACACCTATCCGGTGTCGATCAATGTCGCCATGCCGACCGGGCTGGTGGTGAACGAACTTTTGACCAATGCGCTCAAACATGCCTTCCAGGGACGTGACGGCGGCACGATCACGCTGCACAGCATCGTTGACGGCGATGGCTGCCGCATCGTGGTCGCCGATGACGGCATTGGCTTGCCGGACGGCGAGAGCTGGCCCAAGCGCGGCAAACTCGGCGCGCTGATCGCCCGCTCGCTGACCGAGAATGCCAAGGCGGAGTTCGACGTGACGTCGAGCGCCGGCGAGGGCACGCGGGTGACCATCCTGTTCAAGCGCTCGGCTGCCACCGCAGCTTAGCGCGCGCGGGAGCCAAGCGGCATAGGTGGCCGTCTCCGCTTGGCTGATCTTCGACCTGCTCATGCCGGCCTTGCCTTCCCCGCTATCTCCCTTCGCGTCAATGCCCCTACTCCAGCGGCAGGGTAGGGTGAAAGCCAGGTGCATCGATGCCAGTCGCAAGCCGCGCTTTGCCGTGCTTGACAGGCTTAATTAATTTATTAACATTAGAAAATAATAGGGAGGAAGAATGGGCGCGCACCACGGAGCGATCCTGCGAATCCTGCGCGACGACGGTCCGCAGTCGCGCGCCGAACTGGCGCGGCGCACCTCGCTGTCACCCACCGCCCTGACCCATCTGACGGCCCATCTCCTGCGGGAAGGCACCGTGGTCGAGCTCAACCAGGCCACTGCCGGCGATGCACCCGTCGGCCGGCCGGCGATCGGCGTCGCGCTGGTGCCCGACGCCCTGTCCGTAGTTGGCGTGCACATTGGCGCGGGAACGATCGACGCGACCATCACCGACCTCAGGGCCGCCTCGAAAGCCATGGCCTCGCAGCATTTCGACACCGCCACCAGCGAACCCGCCGCGGTGATCGGCATGGTGGTGCGGATCGTCGAGCAATTGATCAAGAAGACCGGAGTCGACCGTTCGCGCCTGATCGGCCTGGGGCTCGGCGTGCCGGGACCGGTGGACACCAAGCGCCGCCGCAACCTGCAGTCGGTCAATTACGACTGGAAGGACGTGCCGTTCGCCGACGAACTCGAAACGGCGCTGCGCATGCCGGTGGTGGTCGAGCACAATGTCAGCGCGATGGCGCTGGCGGAATCGCGCTACGGCATCGGGCGCGACACGACCGCGCTGCTCTACATCTATCTGCGCACCGGCCTCGGCGCCGGTCTGGTGATCAACGGCATGCCGTTCCGTCCCGGCGGCTACGGGGCCGTCGAGCTTGGCCATGTCCAGGTGGTCGAGGATGGCGAGCGTTGCGCCTGCGGCAATGCGGGCTGCCTGGAGACGTTTCTGTCCGAGCGCGCGCTGGCCCGCGCCGCCCATATCGACACGCCTCATCCCAGGCGCCTGCTGGCCGCGGTGGAGAAATATCCCGACGTCTGGAACGCGGCGCTCCGGCATCTGACGACGGCCATAGCGACGGCGACCAATTTGCTCAATCCCGATCTGATCGTCTTTGGCGGTCACCTGGCCGAAGCCCCGGAAAGCTTCATCGATCATATAAGGCGGGGCGTTCCGCCACGCGTCCTGCCGCCGATGCGCGACGTGCTGCGGGTCGAGCGGTCGAGCCTTGGCCCAGGTGCCGGCGCCATCGGTGCTGCTGCGGCGGCGCTCGACCATTTTTTCTATTCGGGGGTGTCGCGATGAGCGAAGCGTCGAAGACGACACGCTCCGGCGGCGGCTCGAACGAGGATCGGGGTATCGACTATCGCGGTCTCGCGCTCAATCTCTGCGGTCTCGTCGCCGGCATCGCCATCTGGTGGGTGTTGACGGCGGGCGGCGCGGTGGGCCTGCCGCTACCGCCACAGGTTGCGTCCAGGTTTATCGATCTGATCGCAAACGGGCAGCTCGCCACCGACATCATGTCGAGCCTTGCTCGGGTGATGACCGGCTTTCTCCTCGGCGTCATCCTGGCGATCCCGGTCGGCTTCGTCATGGGCTGGTACAAGGTCGCGCGCTCGCTTATCGAGCCGTATCTGCAGTTCTTCCGCATGATCCCGCCGCTGGCCATCATTCCGCTGGCGATCGTGACGATGGGCATCGACGAGACGCCGAAGGTCTTCGTCATCTTCCTGGCGTCCTTCCTGGCCAGCGTCGTCGCCACCTATCAGGGCGTCATCAGCGTCGACAAGACGATGATCAACGCCGCGCGCGTGCTCGGCGCCAAGGACATGACCATCTTCCTGCGCGTCATCATTCCCGCATCGACGCCGTTCATCCTGGTCGGCGTGCGCATCGGCCTCGGCTCGGCCTGGGCGACGCTGGTGGCCGCCGAACTGATCGCCGCGCAGACCGGCCTCGGTTTCCGCATGCAGCAGGCGCAACTCTACTACGACCTGCCGACCATCTTCGTCAGCCTGATCACCATCGGCCTTCTCGGCCTTGCCATGGATCGCATCCTTTTGGTGATCGAGCGCCGGCTGACCGTCTGGCAGGAGCGCGTGTGATGCCGCCCAGGAT
>NZ_RZQT01000164.1:0-11558 GCF_003998485.1 Mesorhizobium sp. M7A.F.Ca.CA.001.04.2.1 | reverse complement strand
GGGCAAGCCGATCGCCCAGGCGCGTGGCGAAGTCGGCGGCGCCATCGGCTTCATCGAATTTGCCGCCGACAATGCCAGGCGCATCGAAGGCGACATCATCCCGTCCGATGCGGCGGGCGAGGAGATCTGGATCCGGCGCGTGCCCTACGGCGTGGTGGTCGGCCTGACCGCCTGGAACTATCCGGTGGCGCTGGCCGGCAGGAAGCTCGGCCCGGCGCTGGCGACCGGCAACACCATCGTGCTCAAGTCACACGAACTGACGCCGCTTTCCCTGCTCGAGATCGGCCGGCTCTGCGAGGAGGCCGGCATTCCCACCGGTGTCGTCAACATCGTCAGCGGCAGCGGGCGCGAAATTGGCGAGGCGCTGGTGCGCAGTCCGCACTCAGACCTCGTCACCATGACCGGCAGCGTACGCGCCGGGCGCGAGATCTATGCCGCTGCCGCCAAAAGCCTCAAGGTCATTCGCCTGGAACTGGGTGGCAAGGCGCCGTTCATTGTCATGGACGATGCCGACATCGATGCCGCGGTGGATGCCGCAATCATTGCCCGCTTCACCAATTGCGGCCAGATCTGCACCTGCAACGAGCGTATGTATCTGCACGAGACCATCGCCGACCGGTTCCTCGACAGTTTCGTCGCGCGGGCCGCGGCACTGCGGATCGGCAACCCGCTGGACGCGGTCGATCTGGGCCCCAAGATCAGCCGGCCCGAACTCGAAAAGGTCGAAGCCATGGTGGGCGAGGCCGTGCGAGGCGGCGCGGAGCTGCTGACCGGTGGCCATCGGCCGGAGGGGATGCCTTCGCCAAGGGGCATTGGTTCGAGCCCACCGTGCTGATGGCACCCTCGAATGCGGCGCCAATCATGCAGCAGGAGATTTTTGGGCCGGTCGTGCCAGTCATGCGCGTCGCCGATTTCGACGAAGCGCTGCGGCTGGCCAACGAGTCCGAATTCGGCCTCTCCGCCTATCTGTTCACCGGCAGTCTCAACCGCGTCATGCGCTTTAACAGCGAAAGCGCCTTCGGCGAGCTCTACATCAACCGCACCTGCGGTGAGATGGTCCAGGGCTTTCATTCCGGCTGGAAGAGTTCGGGGCTGGGCGGCGAGGACGGCAAATACGGCTTCGATGCCTATCTGCGTAAGAAAACCGCCTACGTTGCGGCTTGATTGCCGCGGAGCGTGAATGTGGACACCGGTTCCCGGTCACCTAACCTTGCTCCGTTCCTTGCCGGCTTCCGATCCACGAAGCAGCGGGTTGCGGGGCGTTTCGCCGTGCTTGCCGCCTGGTTCCTGTCGGTCGGTATGCTGCCGCGGCAAATGGCCATGGCGGTGCTGTCGTGGAAGCTTGACGCATCGTCCCGACCGACATTCCTTGCCAACCTGTCCAGGACAATCCGCCGCGCGATGGGGTAGCCCGACGCCCTCGCGGGCCGGGAAGAAATGTCCGGCAGGACGGGAGGGAGCGCTGTCCCCGGAGGCCTTCAGCGGGCCTGCGTTATGCTTTGCCTTCTCACTGCGCCCCGCGTTGCCTGGCAACGAAACTGCGCACCGCCAGTACCAGCACGGTGATGATGATCAGGATCACCGAAAGGGCCGCGATCGCCGGGTCGATGTTGTCGCGCAGGCCCATCCACATCAACCTGGGCAGCGTGATGGCGTTGACCGAGGTGATGAACAGGGTGACGCCGATTTCTTCCCAGGACAGCACGAACGACAGCAACGCCGCGGTGACGATGCCGAATTTGATGTTGGGCATGATGATGCGGGTGGCGCGTTCCCAGACAGTTGCACCTAGGCCGCGCGCGGCGAGGTCTATGCGGCGGTCGAGCTGGCTGAGCGAGACCAGCATCAGCACCGTGGCGAAGGGCACGGTCATCACCGAATGGGCCATGGCGACGCCCAGCCAGGTGTCGTAGCCGAAGAACGCGCTGAAGCCCGAGATCGAGGTGAGCAAGAAGTAGAGCGTGATCGCCGAGACCACCGGCGGCACCACCATCGGCAGCAGCACGAAGCCGACCAGGGCCGCGGTGAAGCGCGGCTGGAACATCCAGACGCCAAGGCTGAAGCACAGCGCCAGCACAGTTGAAAAGGCGCTGCTGACGACACCGATGCGGATCGAGAGCAGAATCGATTGGAGCCAGCGCGGGTCTTCGATCAGCGCCCGGTAGTGGCGCAGCGACAGTTCGCCCGACGGCATCGCCAGCATGCGGCTCGGCGTCAGCGACACCGGGATGACCGCGAGCAGCGGCATCAGCAGGAACAGCGCCACGAAAGCGGCAATGATCAGCGAGACGGGACCGGGGCGGTAGGTCGGCATCAGATCAACTGCTTCGGTCTGACATATCGGAACAAGAGCGCCATCAGCGCGCCGACGAACAGCACCAGCACGACGCTGATCGCTGCACCCAAGCCCCAGTCCGGGCTCTGGAATATCCTGAGATAGATCAGTTCGGCGATCATGACGCTGCGGCCGCCGCCAAGGATCGCTGGTGTGACGAAGAAGCCGAGCGAGAAGACGAAAACGATCATCGCCGCGCCTATGATGCCGGAGCGCGTCATCGGCACGAACACCGTCCAGAAGGTGCGCATGCGGCTGGAGCCGAGCCCGCGCGCCGCCAGGAGCACGCGGTCGTCGAGGCTGCGCATGGCCGATGCCAGCGGAAAAACGGCGAAAGGAATGAGGAAGTGCGTCATGCCGACGATGACGCCGAATTCGTTGCGCACCAACGCCAGCGGTTCGGAGATGAAGCCGATCGCCTGCAGCCACGTGTTGATCAGGCCGCGATTGGAGAGCAGCGCCACCCAGCCGAAGGCACGGGTCAGCACGGAAATCCAGAAGGGAACGAGAATGCAGAACTCGGCGATCAGGCGCTGTGCCGGGGTTCCACGCACCCAGACGACGGTGATGGCGTAGGCAGCGGCCACCGAGACCACGGTGACGACCGCCGCGATGCGCAGCGTGCGGATGAACACCGACTGCACCAGATCGTCGGTGAGCAGCGCCTCATATTGGCCGAGGCCGGGCGTCGGCAGCGTAAAACTCCATTTGACGACGCCAAGGAACGGCCAGGCATAGGCCAGGACAAGAAACAGGAGCAGCGGCGCCATCAACAGCGCCGCGCCCATCCTGTCGGAGAGATAGGATCTCATTGACCCGATTACCCCGGCCCTGATCAGGCCGAGATGATCTTGGTGTATTCGTCGAGCGCCGGCCCGTAATTTTTGGCGTACCAGTCCATGTCGAGCGCGATCTGCTTCTTCATGTTCCCGGGATCAACCGGGTTGATGCGCTTCTTGTCGGCCGTGATCAGCGCGTCTGCCGCCGGGTTTGCAGGACCTTGGCCGAGCTTGTCGAACATGACCAGCTGCTTTTCAGGGTCCTGGGCACTGGCGATGAACTTCATCGCAGCGTCCTTGCCGCCGGGGTTGTTCTTGAGCACGGCCAGCGCACCGGGCGAGATCAGTCCCTGGTCCCAGATGAACTTGATCTTGCCGCCCGAATCCTGCTCGATCAGCGAAGCGCGCGTCGACCAGACGATCGCCATCGAGGCCTCGCCATTGAGCAGCACGCTCTGGCTTTCGGCGCCGCCACCCCAATAGGCAACGACGTTTTCCTTGAACGCGGCGATCTTGTCATGGGCGCGCTTGAGGTCGAGCGGGTAGAGCGACGCCGGCGCGATGCCGTCGGCCAGAAGTGCTGCTTCCCAGCTCGATACGCCCCATTTGTAGAGCGAGCGCTTGCCGGGGAATTTCTTCACGTCGAAGAAATCGGCCATGCCGGTCGGCGCGTCCTTGCCGTACTTCTCGGAATCATAGGCAATGACATAGGAGAAGAAATAGGTCGAGGCGGCGTATTCCCAACCAAAGCCGGGCCGCATCTTCTTCTTGTCGACGATGTTGTAGTCGATCGGCTCGAGAGCCCCTTGGGCGCCGAGCGTGATGGCCGAGAAGGGGTCCACGTCGACGAGATCCCAGGTCGGCGCGCCGCTCTTGAACTGCGCGGCGATGGCGCCTTCAGTCGGACCCGAACCGTCCATCTTGACGGCGATGCCGGTGTCCTTGGTGAAGGCCTGGCCATAGGCGGCATCATAGGCGGTGATGGCATCGCCACCCCAGTTGACCAGCACGAGTTCCTTGGCCTGCGCAAAGGCACCTGTCGAGCGCAGTAGCATCGGCGCGCCAGCCAACACGAGTGCCGCCAGCTGTGTGAACTGCCGGCGCGAGATCTCGCCGCGACCTGCCCTGGCGGACAGGCTCTCGACGGCTTGTTTTTTGGTGTCATGTGTCATGTCAGTTCCCCTTTTTTGTTGTTGATAGTGCCGGAAAGCGGTGGAGCGATATTTCGCCACACCGTCGTCATTGCCCTCCATGCGGAAGGAGGAAACCCTTTTCCGCCGGCCAGGTGAGCCAGACGGAATTGCCCTTGCTGAGCGCTGCGGCCGCCACCTCGTTCGGCACCGAGACGGTAACCTTGGCGCCTTGCCGTGTCGTCAGGTCGAGCCGCGTCGCAGCACCGAGATAGGTGGAGTTGGTGGCGGTAGCGGCGATGCCATTCTCGCCATCCGCCGCCTCGCCCGATATCGACATGTATTCGGGCCGGATCGCCAGGATGGCATCGCCGCGCACGAGTTCGGCCTTGCAGCCCATGCTGACCGCGCGGTCTTCGCACAGGCCGGTCGAGCCATTGCCGGCAGGCTTGACGCCCTTCAGCGGCAGCATGTTGATTTCGCCGAGGAACTCGGCGACGAAGCGGTTGTCCGGCCGGTCGTAGACTTCGTCGGGCGCTCCGACCTGCAGCAGTTTGCCGTGGTTGAAGATGGCAACGCGCGACGACAGCGCCAGCGCCTCGCTCTGGTCGTGGGTGACGAAGACGAAAGTGGTTCCGGTTTCCTGGTGCAGCCGCTTCATCTCGGCCTGCATCTGGCCGCGCAGGCTCTTGTCGAGCGCAGAGAACGGCTCATCGAGCAACAGCACGCCAGGTTCGAACACCAGCGCACGGGCCAGCGCCACGCGCTGCTGCTGGCCGCCCGACAGTTGCGCCGGCAGTTTCTTCTCGTGGCCCTTGAGACCGACGCGCTCGATCATCTCGCCGACACGGCGCTTGATGTCGGCGGCCGATTTCTTGCGCACCTTGAGTGGGAAGGCGATGTTGGCTTCGACGCTCATATGCGGGAACAGCGCGTAGCCCTGGAACACCATGCCGGCGGCACGTTGCTCTGCCGGTCGGTCGGTGATGTCGACGCCGTCGCTGAACAGCTTGCCCTCGGTCGGCTGCACGAAGCCCGCAAGGATCATCAGGAAGGTGGTCTTGCCCGAACCCGACGGCCCGAGCAGGGTCAGGAACTCGCCACGGCCGATATTGAGCGACAGATTGTCCAGCGCACGGAACGAGCCGAAGCTCTTGCCGATCCCGATTGCCTTGATCTCTGCGGCACGGCCGGGTTGCTGCATACTGCCCTTTCCCTAACGCTTGTCGAAATCGTAGGCAGGGTGCCGGCTCACCGCAACCGAATAGTTTTCGCGTGATCGGCAAATTCCATTCATCTATGGCGAGATGGCGCCGCCTTGCCCTCAATACGGCAGAATGCGGTTCTCCTGGAGTTTCGACCGCAGCCATCCCGCGAACGCTTCCAGCACCGGATGCGAAGCCTTGGCGTGTTCGGAGACCAGGAAATAGGAGCGTGGCGACTTGATCGCGATGTCGAACGGCCTGACCAGCCGGCCCTCGCTCAGCGCCCGCCGGCTGGTCAGTTCGTCGCCCATGGCGATGCCCTGGCCGGCAATCGCCGCCGAAAAGACCAGGTTCATGTCGGAAAAGAAGATGCCACCCTCGATGTCGGGGTTTTCCACCTTGGACAGCGCCAGCCAGCGCGCCCAATCCTCGGTGTCGTCGAGATGCAGCAGGTTGGCGCGTAGCACGTCCGACGGCCGGGAAAACCCGCCGACCTTGTTGAGCAGCGTCGGGCTGCAGAGCGGCGTGAACGAGATTTCGCAGAGCGGCTCGACCGCCCGGTTCGGCCAATTGCCGACACCAAACGCAATGAAGGCATCGGCATCTGCGTTGCTGACATCGTCGAGCCGGCGCGGCGTCAGGATGCGCAGCGCCACGTCAGGATACATCTGCCGGAACTCGCCGATATGGGTGCACAAGAACAGCGAGGCGAAGCCGGGCGTGCAACTGACGGCAAACGAGCCGCCGACGCCGGTGCCGGCGTCCCGCGTCACCGCATCGCCCAAAACGGTGAGCGCCTTGCGCACGTCGCTGGCGTAGCGCTGGCCGCGCGGCGTCAGCGCCACGCCCTTGCCGATGCGTTCGAGCAGGTCGAAGCCGAGATCGCGCTCCAGCAGACGAAGCTGATGGCTCACGGCGCTGCGGGTCAGGTGCAACTCGTCGGCGGCGCGCCAGACGCTGCCATGGCGGGCGAAGCTGTCGAGCGCACGCAGCGCTTGTGTGGATGGTATACGCAAGGAGCCTCAGGTGAACCGAATTTGCACGAACCGGGAAAACATATCACTTTTTAGCGAACCGCTTCACTGCTTTCTTCTCATGCCATGGAGAAACCGGTGGCCACCTCGGCGCAAGCAACCGCCCTTGCCTGTCTCGACGGCATCCAGCCGTTGTTGTCCGCGTGGACACGCATCATCTTCGATTACGGCGAGACCGCGTGGCGGGAATATCAATCCGCCGCCTGGTATGTCGAGCGACTGAAACTCGAAGGCTTTTCTGTCGAAGAAGGCTCCGGCGGCATGCCGACCGCCTTCTGCGCGCATTGGACCAACGGCCCCGGCCCGACCATCGGCATGTACGCCGAATACGACGCGGTGCCGGGCAATTGCCAGGATGCCGCTACGGTCGAGCGTCCGCGCCGGGGACTTGGCAACCAGGCCGGCGGCCACACCGACCCGCATTCCGGGCTGGGTATTTCGAGCCTCGGCGGGCTGCTGGCGACCAAGGCCGCGATGCAGCGCCACGGCATATCAGGCACGCTGCGCTTCACCGGCGAGCCGGCGGAAAAGGTGCGTGGGTCAAAGCCGATCCATGCCGCCAAGGGCTATTATGACGGCCTTGCCGGCATGATCTCCTTTCATCCGTTCTACATGCTGCCGCTCTGCAACACGGCGCGCTGGGACACGCATTGCGGCGCGGCCTACGCGATGATCTATCGCTTCATCTGCGACCAACCGGAGCGCTGGGCGCTGGCTGCGGGCGCTGCACCCATTCCGCAAGCACATTCGGCGGCGCGCGCGCCCGGCGCCAACGACGCATTGATGATGATGTACATGGCCTCCAAGGCTCTGCGCGATTCCATGCTGCCTCACCAGGGCGGCTGGTCGATCAGCGAGGCGATCCTGACGGCGGGGCAAGCGACCGCCGACAATTTGCCGGCGGGGCTGGCCGAGATTCAGTACATGATCCGCGTGCCGACGCTTGCCATGGCCGAGCAGGTCACCGCGGTGCTCGACCGCAATGCCGAGGCGGCGGCAGCGATGAGTGGTTGCCGCACCGAGCGGCATTGGGTGTCGAAGTCACGACCGGGACTTGCCAATCATGCCATGGCCGAGATCGCCTATGAAGCGCTGTCGACGGTCGGGCCGCCGCGCTGGGACGAAGACGCCAAGGCAGTCGCGCGCGAAATACAGGTCAATGCCGGGCGCATGGCGAGCGACGAGCCGTTCATCGAAGAGCTGGAGCGCCTGATCGAGCCGCAGGCGGCGGAAGCGATCCTGCGCCGCGACCTGCCGCCCTCGCAGGTCAATTCGACCTCCGACGACTACACCGACATGAGCTGGCACACGCCGACGGCGCGCTTCTATGTCGCCCGCCCGGCGCTGCGTTCGGAGACCGGCTATCCCTATCCAGCCTGGGTGATGAATGCGCTGGGCGGTATTTCGGCCACGATCGACCCGATGGTGGCCTGCGCCTCCCGCACGATCGCGCTCGCCGCCCTTCGCCTGCTGGAAGACCAGACTGCCCGCGAAGCGGCGATGGACGAGTTCGTTACCCGCACCGGCGGCGGCATCGGCGGTTCGAACTGGATCGCACCGCTTTGCGACTACGAGCCGCCGATCGGGTTTCGCTGGCCAGAATATGTCACCACTCCGCGTGGACGCGACTGGTGGATACCGAGCAATCAGACACCCCTAAGTCACCTCACGAGGAGCATCCCATGACCGTTCATGACCGCATTGTCGCCGAGCCGTTTTCGCTGCAGCGCCGCAACCCCGCCGGCGGCACCAAGCCGCTGACCGCCTGGGGGTTTGCCAACGAGACCGACGTGCTGACCGACGTCCTGCTCGGTTCGCCCAATTTCCTGCGGCATCTGTCGACCAGCTCGCTGTCGCGCAAGCACCTGCGCGAGGCGCCCTGCAACGTCCAGATCGCACAAGCACAGCACAAGGACCTGGTCGCCGCCTACGAGCATTTCGGCGTCAACATCCACTGGCACGAGCCGACGCCCGAGCTGCCGATGCAGGTCTATTCCCGCGATTCCAGCGTCATGACGCCCTACGGCGCCTTCATCACCGCCATGGCCAACTGGTGGCGGCGCGGCGAGAACTATGCCGCGATCCGCACCTATGAAAAACTCGGCATCCCGATCTACGACATGGTCACGGCTGGTACCTTCGAGGGCGGCGACTTCAACGTCATCGAGGACGGCGTCGTGCTGATAGGCTGCGGCGGCGCGCGCACGCAGGAGGAAGGTGCGCGCCAGGTGCAGGCCTGGTTCGACAAGGAAGGCTGGGAAACCCGCATCGCTTTCATCGACGAATATTACGTCCATATCGACCTGATGGTGGTGCCGATCGCCGAAAAACTGACCGCCGTCTGCCTTGCCTGCACCGAGCCCGGCATTGTCGACTGGCTGAAGGGCAAAGGCCACGAGATCATCGACGTGCCGTTCCAGGACACGATGGCGCTCGGCTGCAACTTCATGTCGCTGGGCAAGGACCGCGTGATCGCGCCGACCTCCAGCCAGTCGCTGATCGGCCAGCTCAAGGCCCGCGGTTTCGAGGTCGCGGCCGTCGACATGAGCGAGATTTCGAAGACCGGCGGCGGCATCCACTGCATGGCGCAGGCGCTGAAGCGCGAACCGGCCTGAGCCGGCTCGCCCCTCAGCAACAAACCCGATACTGTGTCTTCGCTGCCCTTGTGAGTGCTGGAAAAATGGAGGAATAGTCTTGCGGAATGCATCGCCCTGAAATTGCCGGTTTGCGGTACTCAGGTCGTGCAATTGCTAGCCGGATTCCGAATGGCCAGTCCCGAACCGCGCAAGAGAAGAGGTCCGATCGCCGCCCGGCTGCTGGCGCTCGACGCGTGGATCGATTCCTCGCTCTACGAGATCGGCTTCAAGGCGCGCCAGTTCTGGGAATCGGCGACGATCTTCTCGCGGCGCTTCCGCGTCAACGGCTGGCGCCGTGGCATCATCGAAGTGTTGAGCGAAGGTTTTACGCTCGGCGCCGGCGGCATCGTGGTGATGCTGGCGCTGGCCATTCCGGCTTTCCAGGATACGGCCGGCGACTGGCGCGCCCAGGGCGACTTCGCCGTCACCTTCCTCGACCGCTATGGCAACGAGATCGGCCAGCGCGGCATCATCCAGCGCGATTCCGTGCCGGTCGACGAGATGCCCGATCACGTCATCAAGGCGGTGCTTGCTACCGAGGATCGCCGCTTCTTCGATCACTACGGCATCGATGTGCTCGGCCTTTCCCGCGCCATCTTCGAGAATGTGCGGGCCAATTCCGTCGTTCAGGGCGGCTCGAGCATAACCCAGCAGCTGGCCAAGAACCTGTTCCTCACCAATGAGCGCACGCTGGAGCGCAAGATCAAGGAAGCCTTCCTGTCGCTGTGGCTCGAGGCCAATCTGTCGAAGAAGGAAATCCTGCAGCTCTATCTCGACCGCGCCTACATGGGGGGCGGCACGTTCGGCATCGAGGCGGCCGCCGATTTCTATTTCGGCAAGAGCGTCAAGGATCTGAACCTCGCCGAGGCGGCGATGCTGGCCGGGCTGTTCAAGGCGCCGACCAAATATGCGCCGCACATCAACCTGCCGGCAGCGCGCGCACGCGCCAATGTGGTGCTGTCCAACCTTGTCGATTCCGGCTTCATGACCGAGGGGCAGGTTCTGCAGGCAAGGCTGCATCCGGCCGATGTCGTCGACCGCGGCGAGCAGAAAAGTCCGGACTATTACCTCGACTGGGCATTCGACGAGGTCAAGAAGATCGCCAAACCGGGCCAGCACTCGCTTGTTGCCCACACCACCTTCGACGCGAACATCCAGAAGGCAGCGGAAGAATCGGTGGAGTTCCACCTGCGCCAGTTCGGCAAGGAGTACAACGTCACCGAAGGTGCCGTCGTCGTCATCGAGACCAACGGCGCCGTGCGCGCCATCGTCGGCGGCCGCGACTATGGCGCCAGCCAGTTCAACCGCGCCACCAAGGCGCTGCGCCAGACCGGCTCGTCATTCAAACCCTATGTCTATGCAACGGCGATGGAACACGGCTTCACGCCCAATTCCATCATCTCCGGCGGCCCGATCAGCTGGGGGTCCTGGTCGCCGCACAATTACAGCGGCGGATCGGCGGGCAATGTAACTCTGATCATGGCTATGGCCAAATCGATCAACACGGTGCCGGTTCGGCTGGCCAAGGATCACCTTGGCATCGGGCCGATCAAGGCCATGGCCGAGGCGATGGGCGTGGAATCGCCGCTCGAAGCGCACAAGACGATGGTGCTGGGCACCTCGGGCATGACGGTGATGGACCAGGCGACGGGCTACAGCGTGTTCGCCGACAACGGTTTCGTCGGCTTCCGGCACGGCATCAGCCAACTCGTCACCCGCACCGGCGAGGTGGTTTATGATTTCGCCAAGGATGCGCCGCCGCCACACCGGGTGTTGTCGGAGCAGGCGCTGAAATCGATGAACACCATGCTGGCCGCAGTACCGGTGATGGGCACGGCGCGGCGGGCCCAACTTCCCAACATCGTCGTCGCCGGCAAGACGGGCACGACGCAATCCTACCGCGACGCCTGGTTTGTCGGCTTCACCGGCAACTACACGGCGGCAGTATGGATGGGCAATGACGATTTCACGCCGACCAAGAACATGACCGGCGGCTCGCTGCCTGCGATGGTATGGCAGCGCCTGATGGTCTATGCGCACCAGAACATCGACCTCAAGCCGATCCCGGGCATCGACAAGCCCTTCGTCGACGAGGAGATCGCTGCCAAGGCCGAGGAAGCACAGAAGAAGAGCGACGCGCAGGCGGTGGCCGATGCAGCCGCCGAACGGCCGCCGGTGCTGTCCAGCCGCACGACGCAGACGCTGCGGGACATGACCAACCTGTTCCAGTCGGCGCCCGTCCTCAATACGCCTCAACCGCCGGAGACGCTGTCGGCGCTGTGATGGCGCGCCTCTTCCTTCTCCCCCTGTGGGGGCTAGCGTGCGCACACATTTGCTTCGTGCTGTGGTCAAGCGTGAAGAAGCGACGCCGGAAAATGGCTTGAAGTGTTTGAATCGCATGTGATTCTGTAGCTGCCATTGTTCTGGAGGCTACGACGA
>NZ_RZQT01000163.1:0-11588 GCF_003998485.1 Mesorhizobium sp. M7A.F.Ca.CA.001.04.2.1 | reverse complement strand
GCCCTAGCGCCATCAGCAGCTTATCCAGCCAGCTGCCGCGCGTGGCGGCGGCGGCGATGCCGATGATGATGGAGACGACCACCCACAGGATCGCCGCTCCGAACACCAGCGAGAGCGTGACCGGGATCGAATCCATGACCGCCGGCACCACCTTCCAGCCACGATTGACGAAGGAGGTCAGATCGCCGGTGACGAAGATCTTCTCCATCATCGTCACATATTGCACGTAGAGCGGCCGGTCGAAGCCGAAGCTGTGGCGTACCGCCTCCAGCACTTCGGGCGATGCATTGCGGCCGGCGATGCGCGCCGCCGGATCGGAGCCCGGCGTTGCGAAGAAAATCAGGAAGACGATGACCGAGATGCCGAACATCACGAACAGCATCTGGCCGAACCGGCGCAGGATTGCGTAGATCATCAGTCGCGCCCCAGCCGAACCTTGGAGCGCGGGTCGAGCGCGTCGCGCAGACCGTCGCCGAAGACATTGAGCGCCATGACGGAAACCGCGATCGCCAGGCCCGGCACCAGCGCCACCAGTGGCCTGGTGTAGAGCAGCGCCTGTCCGTCCTGGATAATGGTGCCCCAGCTCGCGGCCGGCGGCTGCACGCCGATCGAAAGGAAGGAAAGGGCTGATTCCGTGAGCATGTTCAGCGCCATCATCAGCGGCACGAAGACGATCAGCGTCGTGGTGACGTTGGGCAGGATGTCGCGCCACAGGATGCGCCATCCCGGCACGCCCAGATTGATCGCGGCGAGCACGAATTCGCTTTTGCGCAGTGCCAGAACCTGCCCGCGTATCGGACGAGCCACATAGGGCACGTAGACGATACCGATGATGATGACAGGCAGCCACAGACTGCCGGACTCGATCTGGATCGGTCCTATCGTGATGCCATGCGCGATGGTGACGATGGAGAGCGAAATCGCCAGCAGATAAATGGGGAACGCCCACAGTATGTCGAGGAAGCGCGACAGCACCGTGTCGGTGACGCCGCCGAAATAGCCGGCGATCAATCCCGCCGCCGTGCCCAGGATCAGGGTGAAGATGGTGGCTGCTCCGGAGATCAGCAACGAGCTCAGCCCGCCATAGAGCATCCTGGCCATGACATCGCGCCCCTGGCTGTCGGCGCCGAGGAAGTAATTGCCCAGCCGCCAGGTCGGGCCGAGCGGTGTGTAGCCAAGCCCGAGCCCCTCAGTCGACTGTTCCATCACCGGAACGTCGACGCCGTCGATCTGGATGACGGCGTCGAGCGTCGAGGCGAAGGGGTCCACGCCGGCCCATTTCGCATAAAGAGGCGCACTGAGGCAGGCAAGGACGATGAGGAGGAACACGGCCAGCGACGCCATGGCAGCCCTGTCCCTTGCCAGCTTCGCAAACGCGACGGCCCAGGGCCCTCGCGTCTTGCGCGGCGCGGCGACAGCTACGTTCGACACGGACGTGCCCCTCCGCGGTTCGTTACTGCACCCAGGCCATTACTGTACCCAGGATTGGGTGATCATCCAGTTGAACTGCCGGTTGAACTTGAAATTGCCAAGACGTTTGCTGACGAAGTCAAGCCGCTTCGGCGTGAAGAGGCCGACCGCAGGTGCCTTGTCGGTGACTTGCCTGTCGATTTCAGCCCACATTTTATCGGCGGCTTTCTGATCGGTGACGCCGAGGTCCAATGCCTTTTGCATCTTGGCGTCGATTTCCTTGTCGCAGAAGCCGGCGATGTTGATCGAGGCGTCCGAACCTTCGCGGAAAGAGGCGCAGCTGAACAGGATGTTCAGGAAGTCCGAAGCCGCCGGATAGTCCTTGTACCACTGGGTGACGGACATCTGCACCTTGTTGTTGGTGTTCTGGATGTAGGTGAACTGGATGTTCGACGAGATCGGCTTGACGTCGGCGACATAGCCGATGCTGGTCAGCACGCTCTGCAGATAGACGCCGATGGAGCGCGAAATGGCGGTGTCCTCGACGATGATGGTCACCTTCTGGCCCTTGGTGCCGGAGTCCTCAACGAGCTGCTTTGCCTTGTCGAGGTCGGGGGCCGACCATTTGGCGCCCGGATTCTTGGTGAAGGGGCAATAGTCTTCATGGCCGGGGAAGTCCGGAGGCAGGACCTGGCAGACCGGCGAAGCCAGCACCTTGCCGCCGAACAGCTTGACCAGCGTGTTGCGATCGATCGCATAGGCAACGGCCTGACGGGCTTTTTCATTGTCGAAGGGTGCGAGACGGTTGTTCAGCGGCGCGTACCACCAAGCCGAAAGCGGCGAGATGTGCAGCTGGTCCATGGACTTGCTACCCAGTTCGCCCAGGCGATCGCTGGGCAGAGCGTCGAACATCCAGTCCGCTTCGCCGTTCTGGATCGCGGTGACGGCTGCCTCTTCGGACAGGCCGAAATCATATTGGACGACATCCGGATAGCCGTCCGGCTGGGCTTCTTCGCTCCACTGCTTGAAATTGGGGTTGCGGGAAACCGTCATGCCCTTGTTCGGGTCGAAGGCGGAGATCATGTACGCGCCGGTGCTGGGAATGGGCTTGGAACCCATGTCTTCAGCGGGCGTGTCCGCCGGCAGGACCACGGCATGCGGCAAGGCAAGCTTGTAGAGCAGCTCGGCATCCGGCTTGGTGATGTTGATGGTGATGGTGCCGGCCGCTTCGTCGCCGACAACGCCGCCTTCCAGCGTGCAGCTCTTGGTGTCGGCCAGGCATTTGTCGGCCCCGACGATGCCGGCATAGAACGTGCCGGAGGTGGGTCCGGAAACCTTGAAGATGCGCTGGAAAGAAGCGACGACGTCCTTCACGCCAAGATCCTGGCCGCTGGAGAACTTGATGCCCTTGCGCAGCTTGAAGGTGAAGGTCTTGCCGTCATTGCTGACCTGCGGCAGGGCCTCGGCCAGATCGGGGACGATGGTGAAGCCGTCCATGCCCTCGGCCTTGCGGAAGGCCACCAGGCCGTCATAGATCGGCTGGTACATCTGCCAGCCCTGGTCCGTGTAATTGATGTGCGGATCGAGCGTTCCGGCCGCGGAGCGGGCCAGCAGGCGGATGGTGCCGCCTCGGTGCTCCTTGAGATATTCGGCCTGTGCCGGGGCCAGCCATGTACCGGCCAGCAATGCCGCGGCTGTTGCCGCCAGAAGCAGTTTCTTCATGTCTTGATTCCCCTTTTTTCAGTTATCGTTGTGGTCCAGGAAGTCTCCCACCACCCGCATGCACGCATCTTGCTCTTCGACATGCGGCATGTGGCTGGAATGCTCGAATATCTCCCAGCGAGACCCCTTGATGCCGTCCTTATAGGGCTGCACGGTCGCGGGCGTGGCCTCGTCGTGACGTCCGGAGATGATCAGTGTGGGAACATCGATGGCCGGCAGGCGCTCGACGATGCTCCAGTTCCTCAGCGTTCCGATGACATGGAACTCGTTTGGCCCATTCATCAGATTATAGACGGTCGGATTGCGCACGACCTGGGCGAAACTTTCCGTGACTTCGGGCGGGAAAGGCACGACCCGGCAGACATGCCGCTCGTAGAACACCATCGTCGCAGCCTGGTAAGCCGCATCGTCCGTCGTGCCGGCCTGTTCGTGCCGGGTCAGGGTCTCCTGCACATCCGCGGGCAGATCCGCACGCAACCGGTTGGCCTCTTCGACCCACAGTTTCATGGAAGCCGGTGAGTTGGCTATGGTCAGCGATTTCAGGCCTTGCGGCCGCGTCACGGCATATTCGGCGCCCAGCATACCGCCCCAGCTCTGGCCGAGCACGTGGAAGCCTCTCCGAATGCCGAGGTGGTCGACGAGGTTTTCAAGCTCGTCGATGAACAGCCCAGGTGTCCAGAAATCGGCACCTTTCTCAGGCAGCAAGGTGGAATTGCCGCAGCCCAACTGGTCGTAGTGGATGACGGCGCGATCCCTTCGCGCAAGAAGCTTGTAGGCATCGACATAATTGTGGGCGACGCCCGGGCCGCCATGCAGGATCACCACAGGCGCCTTTTCGCCGCCGAGTTCGCCACTGACCCGATACCAGGTCTCGTAGGCGCCGAAAGCGGCCCGTCCTTCCGTGCCGATGATCTCAGATGACATCCCAATTCCCAGTGCGATTGAAGGTACTTTTATCGTCCGCGGCGGCAGGCGCCCTAACTCATGTTACGGGTGACCTGCACCCACTCTTCCAGCATCTGCACGCCAAATGCCGTGGCACCTTGCCTGCCGAGCGGCCGATCGGTGTCGGTCAGTTCCTTGCTGGCGATGTCGAGATGCACCCAGGGGCGATCTTCCGTGAAATGGCGCAGGAAGGCTGCGGCATAGGGAGCATCGCCATCTTCCATATCCTTGGCATGATGCCGCAGGTCCGCGAACGGCGATTGCAGGCCCTCGTCGTAGGCCCGATCGAGCGGCAGCCGCCAGAACCGCTCGCCGACCGTTTCTCCGGCCGCGATCATCTGTGACGCGATGGCATCGTCGGTGCTGAACAGGCCGGCGAATATCGACCCCAACCCACGCGTCACCGAATAGGTCAGCGTTGCCAGATCGACGATCACTAAAGGGTTGAAGCGCGTGGCTGCATAGTGGAGGCAGTCGGCCAGAAGCAGGCGTCCCTCCGCATCCGTGTCGAACACTTCCACTGTCTGTCCGGACGCCGTCGTGATGATGTCGCGCGGTTTGAGCGCCGTGCCGGATGGCATGTTCTCCGCAATGCCGAGAACACCGACAACGTGTACCGGGCTGCCTTGCCGGGCGAGCGCGATCAGCAGGCCGACCACAGCGGCCGCTCCGCCCATGTCGGCTTTCATGTCGAACATCTGCGCTCCGCCCTTGATGCAGAGGCCGCCCGAATCGAAGCAGACGCCCTTGCCGACGAAAGCGAGTGGTTGGGCGGGAGCACCCTTGCCCCGGTAGCGCAGGACAGCGACCCGCGGCGGGCGTGCCGAGCCCGATCCGACAGCAAGAAGCGCGTTCATGCCGAGCTCCTTCAGTTGCGCGGCATCAAGCATTTCGATGTCGATGCCGGCTTCACGCAGGGGCTCAAGATGATCGTGGAAATTGTCGGGATGGAGGTGGTTCGGCGGCAGGTTGACCAGGGTGCGTGCATATTCGACGCCGTCGGCGATGGCATTGATCCGCGCCAGCGCCGCTGTCAGATCCGGGCCGCGAGCCCCTACCAGTTTCACCCGCAAGGTTCTATCCGCTCCCGCCCCTTGCCGCCGGTTGCGCATATCGAAACGATAGCGGCGTAGCCGCATGCCAAGCGCGACACGCGCCAGGATTTCGGCGCCGGGCAGGTCAACGCCGGCGATCGGGTCCAGGACCAGGGTGGGCGCGCATTCCCCCTTGCCCTCGAGATGCGCGGCAAGCAGACCGCCGGCGCGCGCCAGTGACAGGGTGGTTACGGCTTCAGCTTTGCCCAGGGCCAGGACGACCACGCGCTTGGTCGATACGGACTGCGGGGCAATAAGATCGATGCAGGTGCCGGATTCGATCAAGGCGGCCGGGTCGGAGCAGGCGCGCGAGAGAATCCCGCCCATCTCGGCATCCAGGGTGGACGCCCGCGGGCCGAAGCCTGTTTGGGCAGTTTGCAAGATCACGACGACGGAGGCTTCCGAGGAAATCTCGTCCGCGGCCTCGAAAACCGGCGCTGGCGATTGAGGCATAGGCTGGCGCTCTCTCCGATTGCGGCAATACCAGCCGGGTCGCGAGCAACGCTTCGCTCACCCCGGTGGAGACTGGTCAAGCCGGTCTCCGCCGTTCGTGGTATAATGCCGGTCCCCAAATAGTCGCTTTCTTGAGACGACTTAATTGCTCTTGTCTTCTGGGTATCCCCTAACAGGGCAGGCGATCAAACGCGAATTCTGCCCATGTCGATTGACAAAAACTCAACTGGCAATTCATGATCGGCCAATGGCCCTTCCCTCACTCAATGGCATGCGCGCTTTCGAGGCCGCCGCTCGCCTTGGCAGCGTCAAGGACGCGGCGGAAGAACTGCATCTGACACCCTCGGCTGTCAGCCGGCACATCCGCGCGCTTGAACGAAATCTTGGCCAGGACCTGTTCGAACGCGGTTTTCGCCAGATAACGCCAACCATAAGGGGCTCCTACTATGCGCGCAGCCTCTCGGAGGCGTTCGAAGCGATCTGGCGCGCCACCGATGACGTCAGCCTCTCCGAGGGGTCGCGCCACGGCAAGATCCAACGTGTCCGGGTCTTGTGCGTGCCCACCGTTCTGAACCTTTGGCTGGCGGACCGGTTGCCGAACTTTCGCCGGTTGCATCCGTCGGTGGATCTGGAGATCTCCACTTCAGGCAAGCGCGCCAACTTCGATTTGGCCATTGTCGACGAGTTCGTCTACAAGGCCGGTCCGGCTCTGACGCTGCTGATCCCGCTGCTTTTGACGCCGGTCTGTGCGCCTTCGCTTCTGGAGGGGCCTGTGCCGCTGCGATCGCCGGCCGATCTGGTCAATCATCATCTGATCCATGAATGCGAAACCATGAGATGGAAGCGTTGGCTGGAGCAGGAAGGCGTTCTGGAAACGACGCCAAAATCCAGCACAACACTGGATGATTGCACCCTGATCATGCGCGAAGCGATCAATGGCGCCGGAATAGCGCTTGCGGACACGATGATGGCGCAAGATTTTCTGCAGCAAGGCAAGCTGGTCGCGCCGTTCCGTGCCCGCCACACCTATCCGGCCGGCATTTACCTGCATCAGCGTCGCAGCATCGGCAACAAGCCAGGCACCGGTCTGTTTCAGGATTGGCTGCTCGCCGAAGTCGCGGACCACAAGCAGGTGATGGCAATCGCTTAGATGCCCCCCAACCGAAAATGTCGGGAGCCACCGCTTCAGATTGGAATCCCCGCGTCGAACCTCGACTCATCCGTGGTCCAGCGATGACCCACCATCGCCTTGCATCGATAATCGCAGTTCTCATTGAATATCTTTAAGGCCAAAGCCGGCAAATAGGTTGCTTGTCGGTTCCCCGGCGGCAGGCTTAACCTGCACGCGGCCAACGCGTGAGGGCGCGTGCTGCAAAAGGGGAACATTGCCATGACGATACAGGGTGCTTCACCTGATCTGTACAACGAGGATTTGGCTCCGGCCAAAGTTCGAAACTGGGGACCATTCTCGATCTTCAACGTCTGGACGTCGGACGTCCACAGCCTTTGGGGCTACTATCTTGCCGCCAGTCTGTTCCTGTTCTGCGGCGGCTTCGTCAATTTCATCATCGCCATAGGCATCGGCTCGCTGATCATCTACGCGCTGATGAACATGGTCGGCTATGCCGGCGTGAAGACGGGCGTGCCCTACCCCGTGCTTGCCCGCGCCTCTTTCGGCATCTGGGGCGCCAACATACCGGCGCTGGTGCGCGCCGTCGTCGCCTGCTTCTGGTACGGCGCGCAGACTGCCGCCGCCTCGGGCGCGATCGTGGCGCTGCTGATCCGCACGCAATGGTTCGCCGATTTCAACGCCAGCACGCACTTCCTCGGTCATACCGGCCTGGAGGTGATCTGCTTCGTGGTCATCTGGGGGCTGCAATTGCTGATCATCCAGAACGGCATGGAAACGGTCCGCCGCTTCCAGGACTGGGCCGGCCCCGCGGTGTGGGTGATGATGCTGATCCTGGCGATCTATCTCTGTGTCAAATCCGGGAGATTTGCCTTCACCAGCGACATCCCGATGGACGTGCTGCTGGACAAGACGAAGGATGCGGGCGTGCCCGGCACGCCTGGCTCCTGGACCTCGCTGTTTGCGGTGGCCGCGATCTGGGTCACCTATTTCTCGGCGCTCTATCTCAATTTCTGCGATTTCGCCCGTTACGCGCCTGACAAGGCATCGCTGCGCAAGGGCAACATCTGGGGCCTGCCGATCAACCTGATCCTGTTTTCTCTGGTGGCCGGCGTCACCACCATTGCCGCCTTTGACGTCTATGGCGAGGTGCTGCTGCATCCCGACCAGATATCGGCGAAATTCGACAGCTGGTTCCTGGCAGCCCTTGCTGCCCTGACCTTTGCAGTTGCGACGCTTGGCATCAACGTCGTGGCGAACTTCGTCTCGCCGGCCTTCGACTTCTCCAATGTCTTTCCCAGGCAGATCGACTTCAAGAAGGGCGGCTATATCGCGGCCGTGATCGCCCTGCTGCTCTATCCCTTCGCGCCATGGGAAGGCAGTGCGGCTTCCTTCGTCAACATCATCGGCGCGACGATGGGGCCGATCTTCGGGGTGATGATGGTCGACTACTACCTGATCCGGAAGGGTGAGGTCGACGTCGAGGCGCTTTATCGCGAAGATGGCGAATTCCGCTTCCAGGGCGGCTGGCACGTCAACGCCTTCATCGCCGCCGGCATCGGCGCCATCTTCTCGTCGATCCTGCCCAACTTCACCAACTGGCTGCCGTCCTGGTGGGGTGTCTATGGCTGGTTCTTCGGCGTGGCGATCGCCGGCATCATCTACTACGTGCTGCGCACCGCCGCTTTGGGCGCCGGCGCCAGGACCGCGAAGGCCTGACAAGGTGAATTTTGGGGCGGCGAGAGCCGCCCCAAAACCTACCCGAGCATCTCGGCCAATCTGCGCACCGTGTTCCAGTTGCGCGACGTGCCCGTGCCCATGCGCTTGTGATTCATCGCCGCAAGCAGCCGCGAGCTTGGCCTCTCGCGCGAAAAGACGACCCAGATGTCGCCGCCGACCGAAGTCACTTTTTCATCCTCGCCGGCATAGGCCTGGAGCCCCGTCACGGCCTCCACGGGCGCAGGCTTGCGCATCACCCGTACGGCCACCTGATCGCCTGCTTTGGCCGAATCGGCCGGGAACGGATTGCCGGCGGCAAGCTTCAGCCAGTCCTCGGCACCACGCACGATGATGTCGACATGGCGGCCGAAGGTTTTTTCGAAGGCTGCCTCCAGCCGCTGTTCAAGGTCGGCAATATCAGTTGCCGGCGCCTCGAAGACCAGATTTCCGGTCGCCACCAGGGTTCGCGGGTTCTTCAGCCCGAGATCTTCCGCCATGGCCTTGAGGTCGGCCATGACGACCCGGCGGCCCTCGCCCAGAATGATGCTGTAAAGCAGCGCGACATAGGTCTGCATGGCCGACCGGCTACACCAGCCGGCTCTGCTCCACCGCCGCCTCGATGAAACTGGCGAACAGCGGATGCGGTTCGAGCGGCCGGCTTTTCAGTTCCGGATGATACTGCACGCCGATGAACCAGGGATGGTCGGGATACTCGACTGTTTCCGGCAGCACGCCGTCGGGCGACATGCCGGCGAACACCAGGCCGCAATCCTCAAGCCGCTCCTTGTAGTCGACATTGACCTCGTAGCGGTGGCGATGGCGCTCGGAAATCTGCGTGTCGCCATAGATTTCGGCGATCTTGGAACCCTTGGCGAGCTCGGCCTGATAGGCGCCGAGCCGCATCGTGCCGCCGAGGTCGCCGGTTTCGCGGCGCTTCTCCAGCATGTTGCCTTTCAGCCATTCGGTCATCAGGCCGACGACCGGTTCCTCGGTCGGACCAAACTCGGTCGAAGACGCATGCTCGACGCCGGCCAGCGACCGCGCCGCCTCGATGCAGGCCATCTGCATGCCGAAGCAGATGCCGAAATACGGCACTTTTCGCTCACGCGCGAACTTCGCCGCCAGGATCTTGCCTTCCGAGCCGCGCTCCCCGAAGCCGCCGGGAACCAGGATGCCATGCACCTTTTCCAGCCACGGCGTCGGATCCTCCTTTTCGAAGATCTCCGATTCGATCCAGTCGAGCTTGACCTTGACGTGATTGGCCAGGCCGCCATGCGACAGCGCCTCGATCAGCGATTTGTAGGCGTCCTTGAGGCCGGTATATTTGCCGACAACGGCGATGGTCACCTCGCCTTCCGGATTGTGGATGCGGTTGGACACCGCCTGCCACGGCTCCATGCGCGGCTTCGGCGCCGGATCGATGCCGAAGGCGGCCAGGACTTCCGAATCGAGCCCTTCCTTGTGATAGGCCATCGGCACGTCGTAGATATGCGGCACGTCGAGCGCCTGGATCACGGCACTTTCGCGCACATTGCAGAACAGCGACAGTTTTCTGCGCTCTTCCTTGGGGATAGCGCGGTCGGCGCGGACCAGCAGGATGTCCGGCGCGATGCCGATGCCGCGCAGTTCCTTGACCGAATGCTGAGTCGGCTTGGTCTTCAGCTCACCGGCCGTCGGGATATAGGGCATCAGCGTCAGATGCACGTAGACGGCATTGTTGCGCGGCAAGTCGTTGCCGAGCTGGCGTATAGCCTCCAGGAACGGCATCGCCTCGATGTCGCCGACCGTGCCGCCGATCTCGCACAGCACGAAATCATAGTCGTCATTGCCGTTGAGGACGAAATTCTTGATCTCGTCGGTGACGTGGGGGATGACCTGCACGGTGGCGCCGAGATAGTCGCCGCGCCGCTCGCGCTCGATGATGTTCTTGTAGATGCGGCCGGTGGTGATGTTGTCCTGCTGGTTGGCGGAGCGGCCTGTGAAGCGCTCGTAATGGCCAAGATCAAGATCGGTTTCCGCACCATCGTCGGTGACGAAAACCTCGCCATGCTGGTACGGCGACATCGTCCCCGGATCGACATTGAGATAGGGATCGAGTTTTTTGATGCGTGCGCGATAGCCTCGCGCCTGCAGGAGAGCCCCAAGGGCCGCTGCGGCAATGCCTTTTCCAAGTGAGGAAACCACGCCGCCTGTGATGAATACATATCGCGCCATGGGAGTCATCGCTTAACGCGGCCGGATTGATTCCGCCAGAGAAAAAACCACCGCGAAGGTTTTTTCCCAAGAAGGCGCTCGGATCGTGAATAGGGCAAAACAAAAGGGCCGGCTGAGCCGGCCCCTTTCGGCAGGATGACGAAAACGTCAGATGATGACGACCTTGGTGCCAACCCTGACGCGGCTGTAGAGGTCCATGACGTGCTCGTTGATCATGCGGAAGCAGCCATTAGAGGCGCTGGTTCCGATCGACTGCGGCGCGATGGTGCCGTGGATGCGCAGATGCGTGTCCTTCTTGCCGTCATAGAGATAGATGGCGCGGGCGCCGAGCGGATTCTGGCCACCGCCAGGCATGCCGTCCTTATACTGGCCGTAATGCTTCGGCTCGCGCTTCTGCATGTCCAGCGTCGGGATCCAGCGCGGCCATTCCTGCTTGTCACCGACCGCGACCGTGCCCTTGAACTGCAGGCCCTCGCGACCGACCGCAATGGCGTAGCGCCGCGCGGTGGAAGATGATTCGACGAGGTAAAGGCGCCGCGCGCTGGTGTCGATGACGATGGTGCCGGCATCGTAACCAGTGAATTCCACGTCCTGCGGCACGAATTCCGGCTTCACCTTGAACTGCTTCTTGGCCTCCCTCTTGGCGAGAGCCTGATCGAGAGCCCGCGTCTCGGGAAGATAGCTTATCGAGGAGCCGGACGACGTCCCGCCGAAAAGGCCGGCGAACAGGCCGCCGCCGCTCGGCTTCTTCTGGCCGATGACTTCGCTGCGCAGTTCGCCATTGTTGCCGGTCAGGGCGACGTTCATGGCCTCCGCCGGAAGCGGCTCGGCCGACTGGATCGGCGCTATCGGTTCGATAGGCTCGATGATCTTGGCAGCCTGCTTCTTGGCCGGCTTGGCAT
>NZ_RZQT01000162.1:0-11713 GCF_003998485.1 Mesorhizobium sp. M7A.F.Ca.CA.001.04.2.1 | reverse complement strand
GGCGCAGGTGCCCGTCGACTTTCCACGCCGGGTCGTCGATATCGGCTGCGGGCCGGGCAATTCGACCGAGTTGCTCGTCGGGCGCTGGCCGGATGCTGGGGTGAGCGGCTTCGACACTTCGCCCGACATGATCGAGAAGGCGCGGGCGCGCTTGCCCGAGGTCACCTTTGATCTCGCCGATGCCTCCAAATGGCAGCCGGCGGAGCCGGTCGACGTGATTTTTGCCAATGCGGTGTTCCAGTGGCTGCCCGAGCATCCCGCAGTCTTCCAGCGGCTGATGGGTTTCCTCGCGCCAGGCGGCGCGCTTGCCGTCCAGATGCCCGACAATCTGGGCGAGGACTCCCACCGCCTGATGCGCGAGACCGCCGCCGAATTGCCGTTTGCCGAAAAGCTCAAGGGCGCGGCACGCGGGCCGTTGCCGCCGGTGTCGTCCTACTATGACCTCCTGTCGCCGCTCAGTGATCGGCTGGATATCTGGCATACCATCTACAACCACCCGCTTGCCGACGCCGAAGCGATCGTCGAATGGGTGAAGTCGACGGGCCTGAAACCGTTCCTCGATCCGCTGGATTCCGACGAACGGGCGATGTTCCTCGAAAGCTACACGGCCAAGATCGCCAAGGCCTATCCGAAAACGGCTAGCGGTAAGGTGCTTTTGCGCTTTCCACGCATCTTCATCGTTGCCAAGCGGGCCTGATTATCCATGTTGCACGAGGACCAGTCCGGCCTAAACCTTTGGTTTAAGCCGGCGTAAACCGACGCGGTGAGAAAACTGTTGCGCCGGAGCGTTCCGGCGCCCACATGAAGCCCGCAACGCCTGCGGATGGGACGGACTGGATATATGCATCGCGTCATCATCAGCGGCATCGGCGTTGAAATTCCCGAACCCACAATCACCAATGAAGAGCTGGTGGCCAGCTTCAATGCCTGGGTCGACGCGGAGAATGCGCGCCGCCTGGGCACCGACGAGCCGCCGCTGGCGAAATCGGATAGCGACTTCATCGTCCACGCTTCGGGTGTGCGCACCCGTCATGTGATCGAGCGCGAAGGCATTCTCGATCCGACCCGCATGTCGCCGCGCATTCCGGCTCGGCCCGACGATGCGCTGTCGCTCGAAGCCGAGTTCGGCATCGCCTCGGCGAAGAAGGCTCTCGAGCATGCGGGGCTACAGCCGTCGGATATAGACCTGGTGATCTGCTCGGCCTCGCATCATCAGCGGCCCTATCCGGCGATCGCCATCGAAATGCAGGAGGCGCTGGGCACGAAGGGCGCAGGCTTCGACATGGGGCTCGGCTGTTCTTCGGCGGCGGCGGCCTTGCACATCGCCGTTAATTTGGTGCGGTCCGGCGCGCACAAGCGCATTCTGGTGACGACGCCCGAGATCATCACCGGCCATCTCAATTTCCGCGACCGGCAGACGCATTTCATTTTCGGCGACGCTTCGGTGTCGATGGTGGTCGAAGGCCTGGCCAAGGGCGACAAGCGGCCGGGGCGCTTCGAGGTGCTCGACACGCGCATCTGGACGCAGATGTCGAACAACATCCGCACCAATCTGGGCTACCATACCCGCACCGCCCAGGATGATCCTTACATGATCAATCTGGAAGGCAATCTGATCAAGCAGGTCGGCAACAAGGTGTTCAAGGAAGTCACCGTCGCCGGGCAGAAATTCATCGTCGAATTCCTCGCCGAGCACGGGCTGACGCCGCAGGCGATCAGGCGCTTCTGGCTGCATCAGGCCAATGCGCGGATGAATGCGATGATCCTGAAGCTGTCGTTCGGCCACGAGGTCGATCACGACCGCGCGCCAATGGTGCTGGAGCGGCTGGGCAACACGGCGGGCGCCGGGGCCATCGTCGCGCTGTCGGAGAACCACGCCGACATGAAGCCGGGCGATTTCGGTCTGATCTGCGCCTTCGGCGCGGGCTATTCGATCGGCGGCGCGCTGCTGAGAATGCTTTGAGGCTGCCGCGTCATGCTGGTGCGAACGGCACCAGCATCGGAACGCGCGCGGCATAGTCGTCATAGGCGCTGCCCAGTTCGCCGCGCAGGAAATTTTCTTCCAGCCTGGCTTTCGTCACGATGCCGATGATGAGCAGCGCGGTTCCGGCTATGCCCCAGACGGTGCCCTTGGCTGCCATGGTGGCGAGGATCGCCAGCAGCAATCCGGTGTAGATCGGATGCCGGACAAGGCCATACGGGCCGGTGTTGACGACACGGTGCCCGGCCTTGGCGGTGATGGTGCCCGACCACAGCCTGCCGAGATGCAGGCGCGCCCACCAGGCAAAGGCGATGCCGATGGCGATCAGGGCGACACAGATCCAGGCTTCGGGGAGATCAGGCATCCACAGCCTGAGCCGGCCTTCATAGCCGTGCGCCGGAATGAACAGCAGCACCGCGCCGGCTATCCAGAGACCCCGATAGCGGGCCTCCGCCTTGAACCCGGCGCGCTTCTGGGCAGGGTCGGACCACAAAGCGGCGACGGCCCAGCTTCCTGCCCAGATCAACCAAAGCAACGTGATTGCCGTCACAGGTCGCATGATCAGCCTCCGCAAACCGTCTGGACGTCACTATGAAACCGGCACCGCGCGCCGGCAATGCGGTGCGAGATCGATGACAGGTAAGAAAAGCGTGATCGCGATCCTATCGGTGCTGTTGATCGGACGATCAGCACTTTCGACTGGACGCCGCGAAGCGCGCCCGGCTAATTCGCTGGATGACGAATAGAAAGAACGCCATGCCGGATCTCTTCCCCGAGGCTGAAAAGCCGGTTGAAATCATCGCCGCGCGAAAGCTTGCCGCCAGGGCGGCAGCGCTTTACGTGGCGCCGGCGGATCATTTTCAGACGCGCCCGGTGGACGAATTGCGGCTGGGTTTCGACGGCATATCAGGCGATTTCCATGCTGGACCGACGCGGCGCTCGGGCGGGCGCGAGCCCTGGTATCCGCGCGGCACTGAAATGCGCAACGAGCGGCAATTGTCCATCGTGGCAGCGGACGAGCTGGCGGTTGTCGCCGAGCGCATGGGCCTGGCCGAGATCAAGCCGGAATGGATCGGCGCCAATCTGGTGATGGAAGGGGTGCCGAACCTCTCCATGCTGCCGTCCGGCACGCTGCTGTTCTTCAAGGGCGGCGTCACCATCAAGGTCGACGCACAGAACGGCCCGTGCCGCATCGCCAGCCGGTCGATCGCCGAAAACGCCGGAATGGCCGACGTCGAAGCCGGCGCGCTGCTGTTCCCGAAAGCGGCGAAGCGGCTGCGCGGCATTGTCGCCTGGGTAGAGAAGCCAGGCACGGTTAGGGCAGGCGAAGAGATATCGCTGCGCGTGCCGGAGCAGTGGATTTATCAAGCCTGAGGGCCGGCTACGCCGCCCATGGAGCGGCGCAGCAAAAGCGCTGGACTTCAGCCCTTGCGGTTCTTCTTCACGCCTTGCGCCATGATGGAAACGTCGTCCCACTTCTCCCAGGTGGCAATGCGGTTGGCGTATTCCTGCTTGATCATCGGCAGGCCGCCATCGCCGAAGAATACCCGGAGCGGTGGCTCGGCGGCGTCGACAATGGCCAGCATGGCCGGCCCGGTGGCGTCTGGATCGCCGGCGACCGAATTGGCGCGGCGCTCGGCCATCTTGGCACGGGCGGGCGCATAGGCCTCGATCGGCTGGGACACCTTGGCCGACGGCCCGGCCCAGTCGGTGGAGAAACCGCCCGGCTCGACCAGCGTCACATGGATGCCGAATTCCGCGACCTCGATGCTGAGCGACTGGCTGAAGGCCTCCAGCGCCCATTTCGAGGCGTGGTAGAGGCCGAGCGAGGCAAAGGCATTGACGCCGCCGATCGACGAGATCTGGATGATGTGGCCGGAACGCTGTGCCCGCATGATCGGCAGTGCGGCCTGAGTGACCCACAGAGCGCCGAAGACATTGGTTTCGATCTGGTCGCGAGCTTCCTGTTCGCTGACCTCCTCGATGGCGCCGAAATGGCCGTAGCCGGCATTGTTGATGACGACGTCGAGCCGGCCAAAACGCTTGTGCGCCTCGGCGACAGCGGCATCGACGGCTTTCTTGTCGGTGACGTCGAGCTTTATCGCGGCAATCCTGTCGCCGTATTTCTCGACGAGATCGGCGAGCGTGCCGGCATCGCGGGCGGTGGCCGCGACGCTGTCGCCACGCGCGAGTGCGGCCTCGGCCCAGACGCGGCCAAAGCCTTTAGACGATCCGGTGATGAACCAAACCTTGTTTGTCATGATCTTGGAGTCCTTGCCCCTGCGGGCGTGATTTTGGATGAAAGCGGAGGCTTCTCCGCTTTCGGGCATATACGGTCGATCCTCTGATTTTCCAGAGGCGACGGGAATCTTTTGACAAAGACGCCTGAATTATCGGGGATAATTCACCTGAGACGACCAGGCCGGGTCATCGTGCTTTTGCCAGTAGCGCGCCATCAGCCGGCTGGTGATCGGTCCGACCTTGCCATTGGCGATCGCCGCGCCGTCGATCTCCGTCACCGGCATGATGCCGCCCGCAGTGGAGGTGATGAACACCTCGTCGGCCTCGCGCAATGCGGTGACGCTGAGATCGGTCGCCGTGGCGGCAAGGCCTTCTTCTGCACAGAGATCGAAGACGGTGCGGCGGGTGACGCCGGGCAGCACGCCGGTGGCCGGCGTCGACAGCTTGCCGTCCTTGACGCAGAAGACGTTGAAGCCCGGGCCTTCGGCGACATTGCCGTTGAAGTCGAGGAGCAACGCGGTCTCTGCACCGCGGTCATAGGCATCGTAGAGGCCGCGCACCAGATCGAGCCAGTGGTAATTCTTGATCGCCGGGTCGATCGAGGCCGGCGGAATACGCATCTTGTCGCTGATGGCGACGCGCAGGCCGCGCTGCAGCTGCTCGGCGTTGGCGACCGAGCCGAACGGCACGGCGAAGGCCATGAAGCGGTTGACCGCCTGGCGCGGGTCGCGGCTGAAGGTCGGAGAGGCGCCGCGCGTGCACAGCATTTCGACATAGGCGGCGCGATGACCGGACAGCGCCACGCAATTGTGCAAGATTTCGGTCACGCCGTCGCGGTCGAAGGGAATGGTCATGCGCAGCTTTTCCAGCCCGCCGAGGAAGCGGTCGAGATGCAGATCGAGGCGGAAGAAGCGGCCGTTCCAGACATGCACGGTGTCGTAGGTGGCGTCGGAATGCAGAAAACCCCAGTCCAGCACCGAGATCTTGGCCTGCGACATCGGCAGGTATTGGCCGTCGAGAAAGGCGATGCCGTCGGGGTAAAAATGCGGGTCGACATGGCGGTCGCCAACCACGGGCAGTTGCTTCTCGTCCTGTGTCGTCGCCGTGTGGCTCATTGGGGCCTCCTGTCACGCAAGGCGAGTCAGCAGGCTATCGGCGCAGGGCAGAACGCATAGAGCCACCCGCCCGGCGCTGTTCGGCCTCGATGACGATCTCGCCGATACATTGGATCGGAATTGCCTTAGATTGCGCGCTCTGAACGGGAGGGGGAAGATGCGCAGGCTTGGGGCCGTCATAGCAGCCATGACGATGTTCGCCGCCGCGGGCGAAGCCAGCGCCCAGTGCGCGCGCGAAGGCGAGGAATTGTGCCAGGGCGGGCAGACCTATCGCTGCGAGAAAACCGGGAGCGAATTGACACCGATCTTCCAGAACCTGCCTTGCGCGGTGCCGTCGCTGAGCGGCACCTGGGTCGGCAGCGGCCATCAAAGCCCGGCGGGTGACGCCGGGGCCGACTGGCCGATCGCCATGACCATCAACGATGGCAGCGCGTCGATCGACTATCCGTCACTCGGTTGCGGCGGATCGCTGTCACAGACGTCCAGTGACGGCATTTCGGTGGAATACCACGAGAGCATCACCTACGGTCAGGACAAATGCATCGACGGCGGCAACATCACCGTCAGGTTTTTCAAGGAAAATCTGTCCTGGACCTGGATCGGCCAGGCCGATGGTCAGCCCTATAATGCGGTCGCAGTGCTTAAGCGGAAGTAGCCGTGGTCATTCCTCCTCGTCATCCGCGTCGAGCAGGCGCGTCGCGCGCCAGCGGGTGAGCACGACGTTGGTCTGCTCGATGACGAAGAAACGCGCCGAGTCGCGGTCGTAGCCTTCGCTCAGCAGTTTCTCGTAATCTGTGTGCATGTGGCGGATATGGGCAATCGTCGCCAACCATACGGCGATGCCTGGTGGTAAGGTCTTCATGTGGACCGCGCCGGCGTCGCCGCGGATCTTCTCCATGTCGGCATAGGGTGCCAGCGGCAGAAGTGCTGTCAGCGCCTTGGCGATGGCGCGGCGGCGACCGGTGGGCGCCGTCATCGCCGAACCCCGGGCTCGTCGCGCCCTTCGATGGTCGCCTCCGGTATAGCGTCGGTCGAGGCGAAATAGGGTTTTATGTCGATGACCGGAGTGCCGTCGAGCACGTCGATGGCGTCGAGATCGATGCGGCCGGTGTTCTGGTCGAGCCCGACGAGCCTGGCCACATGCAGCCCGATTGGGTTGGGGCGGGCAGGGGAGCGCAGCGAAAATACGCCTTTTGCTTCGGCCGCATGGCGTGGTTTCTGCACAATCAGGTCCCGCGGCGCGTGATGCAGCCAGGACAGGATGATGACGTGGCTGGCGCGCTCCAGCCCCCGTAAGCCATTTCGGTAGGGCGCGTCGATGGTCAGCACTGCCTTCTGCCCGGTCTCGCGCGCGGCGCGCATGTTCTTCGGGCAGGTTTCGCGCGTCGTCCACGGCGAGGCAATGCGGCCGATGAAGACGATGCCGTCATCCGGCGGCATCAGTGCCGGATTGTTTTCCAGCCTCTGCTCGTCTTCGCGCGCCTCGAACATCTCACGCGGTCCAGTCATGGCCCATATCTCTTAAACGCCACACAAGCGGCATTTTCTTGTCCGGAAGCGACATAGCGCTTGCAAGGTTTCGAAAATTGACATAAACATATGTTTATATCTTTTCAAAGAGAATACGCTGATGCATGTCTCGCTCGACACTATGGTGGATACGTTAAAGGCGGCGGCCGAATCCAGCCGATTGCGCATACTGGCACTTCTGTCGCGCGGTGACCTCACCGTTTCCGATCTTACCGAAATTCTCGGCCAGTCGCAGCCGCGCGTTTCGCGGCACCTGAAGCTGCTTCTGGAGGCAGGGCTGATCGGCCGCTACCAGGAAGGGTCCTGGGCCTTCTTCCGCCTGTCGGATGCGGATTCCGCGCGTGACTTCGTCATGGGCCTGGTTTCCGGCATTCGCGGCGCCGATCCGCAGGTCGAGCGCGATCTCGAGCGCCTGGCCTCGGTCAAGCGCAAGCGGCAGGACCGGGCGGTCGAGTATTTTTCCGTGAATGCGGCAAGCTGGGACCATATCCGCTCGCTTCATGTGCCGGACCGCGCCGTCGAAGCCGCAATGCTGAAACTGGTCGGCAAGCGGCCGTTCCAGTCGATGCTCGATCTCGGCACCGGCACCGGGCGGCTGCTCGAAATCTTCTCGCCGCTCTATCGGCGCGGTGTCGGCATCGACATGTCGCGCGAGATGCTGACCGTGGCGCGCGCCAATCTCGACAAGGCCGGCGTTTCGAACGCGCAAGTTCGGCAGGGCGACATCTTCGCGCCGCCGGTCGAGCGCGATGCCTTCGATCTCGTCACCATCCATCAGGTGCTGCACTATCTCGACGATCCCGCCCGCGCCATCCACGAGGCGGCGCGGCTTTTGCGTCCGGCAGGACGCCTGGTCATCGTCGATTTCGCGCCGCATGCGCTGGAATTCCTGCGCGAGGAGCATGCGCATATGCGGCTCGGCTTTTCCGACCGGCAGATCGCCGACTGGTTTTCGGAAGCCGGCCTCGATCTCGAAGATTCCCAGGAGTTCGAGCCGCGCGGTGGCAATGAGGCGAGGCTCACCGTGAAACTCTGGCTCGGCCGCGATCGGCGCCTGCTGATTGCCGATCCTTCCAACGACACAAGGCAGGCCAAAGCGAACTCGATGGGGGAAATCGCATGAACCAGTTCCGCTTTTCCCGCCGCCCCGACATCGGCGACAAGGTCAGGGTTTCCTTCGAATTCTTCCCGCCGAAGACGGACGAGATGGAAGCGAGGCTGTGGGAGACGGTCACGAGGCTGGAGCCGCTGAAGCCGAAATTCGTCTCGGTGACTTACGGCGCCGGCGGCTCGACACGGGAGCGCACCGCGCGCACTGTAAAGCGCATCTTGACGGAAACCGGTATTCCTGCAGCGGCGCATCTGACCTGCGTCGGGGCAACGCGCGACGAGGTCGATGCGGTCATCCGGGATTACAAATCGATCGGCATCAACCGGTTCGTGGCGCTGCGCGGCGACCCGGCCTCCGGCGTCGGCGAGCCCTACCGGCCGCATCCCGGTGGCTACGAGAATGGCGCGGAACTGGTCGCCGGGCTCAAGACGATCGCGGATTTCGACATCTCCGTCGCGGCTTACCCGGAAAAGCATCCGCAAAGCCCCGATTTCGCCACCGACATCGAGATGCTGAAGCGCAAGGTCGACAATGGCGCGACGCGGGCGATCACCCAGTTCTTCTTCGACAACGATCTCTACGAGCGCTATGTCGAGCGCGTCCGCCGCGCCGGCATCTACATCCCGATCGTGCCGGGCATCCAGCCGGTTCACAGTTTCAAGCAGGTCGCGAACTTTTCCGCGAGGGCGGGCGCGCATGTGCCCGGCTGGCTGGCGGAGCGTTTCGAAGGCCTCGACAAGGACCCGCAGACGCATGCGCTGGTGGCATCGGCGGTGGCAGCCGAACAGGTCATGGACCTGGTCGAGCGCGGTGTCGGCGATTTCCACTTCTACACCATGAACCGCGCCGATCTGGTCTTTGCCATCTGCCATATGATCGGTATTCGCTCGCACGAGGCGGCGGCCGCCGGATCAGCCGCGGCATGAGGTCGGGCTCAACAACAAAAGGCCGGGAAAAACCCGGCCTTTTGAATTGGTTGGACTATTTGGGTGCTGGTCTTCCCCGCTTTGGCGGTCAGGGAAGGAAGCCCATAATGAGGGCTCCGATAAAGGCGAACGCAGCACAGATCATCAATGCGTTGATAGGCCTCGTAAGTCCCATGACATAGCCTCCTCTTAAAGAGCTATGTCATGGAGTCTAGGTTCATTTGTGCCACAGGCAAGCGGAAAATGTGCTGCATTGCGACGTGATTGTGAAATCCGCGACATGTCTTTTGCCGTTAGGCTTTGAAACTCCTAGGCAAATACCGACTTCAGACCTGTGAATAAAATGTGGCCGGCTCGTGTCGCTGCCGTGTCATGGCAGCGCTACCGCCGCGAAAGGCGAATTCGACTTTCGCGGCGATGTGGGGGTTCAAAGGACGCGCTAACGTCTTCCAAGGACGCGCCCGTCGATGGTGATGAGGCCGAGCGCGATCAGCACCACCCCGCCGATTTCGAACAGCTCCAGCCGCTCGCCTAGGAACAGGAAGCCGAGCAGCATGGCGCTGGCCGGCACGACAAGCGTGACCAGCGAGGCGTTGGTAGCGCCCGCCGAGGCGACGAGGTTGAAATAGAGGATGTAGGCGACGGCTGTGGACAGAAGTGCCAGCGCCAGCACCGCCGCCCAGACCGGCGGCGAGGCCGAGAACAGGCCGGATGGGCCGTAGGTGAAGAGCACGATCGGGATCATGATGATGGTCGAAGCGGTCAACTGCCCGGTGGCGACGACCGGCGAGGGCACGCCCTTGAAGCGGCGGGCGACCATCAGCGCAATGCCATAGGACAGCGAAGCGCCGATCAGCGCGAATTTGGCCCAGACGGGGCCGCCGAGCCCGGCAAGCAGGCCGGGGCCGATCATGACGGCCGTACCGGCGATGCCGAGCGCAATGCCGGCGAGCTTGTTCCAGGAGAGCTTTTCGTCCGATGTCAGCGCATTGGCGAGGATCAGCGTCCAGAACGGCGTCGTGGCGTTGAGCACCGAGGCGACGCCGGCGCCAAGCTCCGTCTGGCCGGCGAAGATCAGCGAAAAGGGCACGACGTTGTTGGTGAGCGCCAGCAGGAAGAACAGGCCGGCATGGGGAAGGGCGAGGCGGAAGGACGGGCCACGCAGACCGAGATAGATCTGCAGCGCGATCGCCGCGATGGCGACGCGAAACAGCACCAGCACCAGCGGATGAAGTTCCGCCACCGCGATGCGGGCAAAGAAGAACGAGCCGCCCCAGATCGCGCCGAGCAGCAGGAGCTGCCCCCAGTCCTTGAGCACCATCGGCCCGCGCGGTGCTGATGTCGCGGCTATTGTCATGTGAGTCGCCCTCCCAGACGGCCTGAATGCCAGTCAGTCAGGCAGAAGCCATATCGGACTCAGTGACAAGAGCCACCCGAAACCTGATCGCTGGCAAGCGTTGCTGGCAAAGACCTAGCGCCCCAGCGTCAGCCGCACGAGACACAGAATTGTTTTCATTAGCCGCTAGCTTGGATTAATTGTGCGCAGCCGAAGTGAGGATTCGTCCATGCAGCGATTCGAGAATGCCCGCGAGGCGGCACTGGCGCTTCGTCCGGACGATCCGGTCTATTGCTTCCGCCCGCAAGTGCTGATGGCGGATGCCAGGCAGTTCATGGGCATGTTCCCCGGCAAGACCGCCTATGCGGTCAAGACCAATGGCGAGCAGATCGTGCTGAAGACGCTGGTCGAAGCCGGCGTCAAGGCTTTCGACGTCGCTTCGCCGGGCGAGTTCGCCGCCGTGCGTGCCGTTTCCCCCGATGCCGAGATGCTCTACATGCACCCGGTCAAGGCGCAGTCGGACATCAAGCTGGCGCTGGAGAATTACGCCATCCGCGTCATTTCGCTCGATCATGAGGACGAGATCACCAAGCTGACGCGAGTGGTGCGGGCTCTCGACATCGATCCGGGCTCGATCAGCGTGTTCGTGCGGGTGCAGACCAAGGGGCATGCCGCCTACGAACTGTCGAAGAAGTTCGGCGCCGGGCCGGCCTATGCCGTCGAGCTCGCGGAGCGGCTGAACCGTACCGGCTACAAGGTCGGCCTGTGCTTCCATGTCGGCAGCCAGATCGAGGATCCCGACACCTATGAGCGGGCGCTGGCTTCCGCCGACTGGGTGCGCAACCGGCTGACCTTCGATATTGCCGGGCTCGATGTCGGCGGCGGTTTCCCCGCCGAATACGGCCACGACCCTAACCGCAAGCAGATCGAGATGCCGACGCTTGGCCAGATCATGTCGCGGCTGTCGGGCGATCTGAAGGAGTATCAGTTCGACCAGATGCCGCTGGTGGCTGAGCCCGGCCGGGTGATCGTGGCGCGCTGCCTGTCGTTGATCGTGCGGGTGTTGCTGCGCAAGGGCAAACGGCTCTACATCAATGACGGCATCTGGGCATCGCTGTCGGATTCATGGACCGGCAAGATCACGCTGCCGGCGCGCTTCATTCCCGACCCGGCGATCCGCTCGCGCAATGGCGAGGAGAAGAACATCGTGCCGTTCAAGGTCTGCGGTGCGACCTGCGATTCCGTCGACATCCTGTCGCGGCCGTTCTGGCTGCCGGAAACGGTCGATACCGGCGACTGGATCGAGATCGGCCATATCGGCGCCTATTCGCTGTCGCTGAGGACCCGCTTCAACGGCTTCTATCCCGACACCTTCGTCGAAGTGACGACGCCGTTCGACGAGGGCGACGCGCCACAGGGTTTTGCCAGTTTGGAGACGATGGCGGATTGAGGGGAATAAGGCAGTAGGGGAAT
>NZ_RZQT01000161.1:0-11716 GCF_003998485.1 Mesorhizobium sp. M7A.F.Ca.CA.001.04.2.1 | reverse complement strand
GCCCCGAGGTGAAGCTGGCAATGACCAGATCGTCGAGCGAAAGGGTGAAAGCCAGCATCCAGCCGGAGACGATCGCCGGCATGATGACCGGCAATGTGATCTGGAAGAAGGTCTTCACCGGCGTTGCGCCAAGATCCATCGCGGCTTCTTCCAGCGAGCGGTCGAAAGTCATGAGCCGCGACTGCACGACCACGGCGACGAAGCACATGGTCAGCGTGATGTGGGCGAGCGTGACGGTGAGGAAGCCGCGATCGAGCCCGACGGCGACGAAGAGCAGCAGCAGCGACAGGCCGGTAATGACTTCCGGCATGACCAGCGGCGCAAAGACCATGCCGGAAAACAGCACCCTGCCCTTGAAGCGCGTGTAGCGGGTCAAGGTGAGTGCCGCCAGGGTGCCCAGCACCGTCGCAACCGTGGCCGAGATCAGGCCAACACGCGCCGTCACCCAGGTCGCGTCCATGAGACCCTGGTTGTGGAACAGCGAGACGTACCATTTGGTCGAGAAACCGCCCCAGACCGTGACCAGTTTCGATTCGTTGAACGAGAAGACGATGAGCAGCACGATCGGCAGGTAGAGAAAGGCAAAGCCAAGCACGATCGAGGTGATGTTGAAGCGGCTCCAGGTGGCGTTCATGAGGTCACCTGTCCATTTCCTGAGCGCGCGCCTGAGCCCGCTGGAAGAGCATGATCGGCACGATCAGCAGCAACAGCAGGATGACGGCCACGGCCGACGATACCGGCCAGTCGCGATTGGCGAAGAACTCGTTCCACAACGTCTTGCCGATCATCAGCGTCTGCGATCCGCCGAGCAGATCGGGAATGACGAATTCGCCGACGGCCGGAATGAACACCAGCAGACAACCGGCGATGACGCCGGGCAGCGACAGCGGGAAGGTGATCTTCCAGAACGCACTGGTCGGCGGGCAACCGAGATCCTTGGCCGCCTCGATCAGCGAATAGTCCATCTTCTCGAGCGCGGAATAGAGCGGCAGCACCATGAACGGCAGGTAGGAATAGACGATGCCGATGAAGATCGCCGTATAGGTGTTGAGGATGATCAGCGGCTGGTGGATGACGCCGGTGGCGAGCAGCAGCTGATTGAGCAGCCCTTCGGGCTTGAGAATGCCGATCCAGGCGTAGACGCGGATCAGGAACGAGGTCCAGAACGGCAGGATCACCAGCATCAGCAAGGTCGGGCGGATCGTCGCCGGCGCGCGCGCCATGCCGTAGGCGATGGGGTAGCCGACGAGCAATGTCAGGACCGTCGAGACCGCGGCGATGATGACGCTGGTCACATAGGCGTTGAAGTAGAGCGCGTCCTGCGTCAGCCAGGTGTAATTGTCGAGGCTGAGCTGTTTCAGCTGAGCCAGGAACCCGGAAATGCCGCCGCTGAAATCGAGCGCCGGCGTATAGGGCGGGATGGCGATCGCCGTCTGCGACAGCGAAATCTTGAAGACGATGACGAACGGAATGAGGAAGAAGAACAGCAGCCAGACATACGGGATGATGATGACCAGTCGGCCAACGAAGGCAGCACCCAGCCTGGCAAGGATGGATTTGCCGGCATTGGATGCCGGCGAGGCTGTTGAGGTGGTGACGGCGGCGCTCGACATGGTCGCCCCCTACCGCGTCAGCACGACGCCGGCGTCGGGCCGGAAGGAAACCCAGGCGCGGTCGTTCCAGCTCAACGGATCCTCGGTGATGCGGGCCGCGTTCATGGTGCTGGCGCGCACCACCTGGCCGTCGTCCAGCCTGACATGATAGACGGTCATGTCGCCGAGATAGGCAATGTCGTAGACCTCGCCCTCGATGGCGTTGACGGCCTCGGCCGGCTTCTTCGACGACACCTTGATCTTTTCGGGCCTGATGGCGAAGGTGACGGCCGTCCCGGCCCCGGCGGTGCCGGCATTGTCGGTGCGGATGGTGATGCCGTTGCCGGCGTCTATGCTGGCGCTGCCCGCCTCGCCACGCGCGATCTTGCCCTCGAACATGTTCACGTTGCCCACGAAGCCAGCGACGAAACGCGATCCCGGCGCCTCGTAAACTTCGGCCGGCGTTGCCACCTGCATCACCTCGCCCTTGTCGATGATGGCGATGCGATCGGCCATGGTCATCGCCTCTTCCTGGTCGTGGGTGACGACGACGAAGGTCAGGCCGAGATTCTGCTGCAGGTCCATCAGTTCGAACTGCGTCTCTTCGCGCAGCTTCTTGTCCAACGCGCCGAGCGGCTCGTCGAGCAGCAGCACCTTCGGCCGCTTGGCGACCGAGCGGGCGAGCGCGACGCGCTGGCGCTGGCCGCCGGACAGTTGATGCGGCTTGCGCTTGGCGAACTGCTCGAGCTTGACCAGCTTCAGCATCTCGGCAACGCGCGATGCGATTTCGGGCTTCGGCATGCCGTCCTGCTTGAGGCCGAAGGCGATGTTGTTCTCGACCGTCATATGCGGGAACAGCGCATAGGACTGGAACATCATGTTGACCGGCCGCCGGTAGGGCGGGATGCCGCGCAGATCCTGGCCATCGAGCAGAATGCGGCCGGCTGTCGGCTCCTCGAAGCCGGCGAGCATCCTGAGCAGCGTCGACTTTCCACAACCGGAAGCACCGAGCAGCGCGAAGAACTCGCGCTCGAAGATGGTCAGAGACAGATTGTTGACGGCGGTGAAGTCACCGAACTTCTTGGTGACGTTGTCGAACTGGATGTACGGCTTGGCGTTCGGGTCGTTCCACGGTGCAAAATCCCTGCGGATGCTGCCAAGCGATTTCATGTCCCACTCCGTCCTGATTTTCTTGCTTCTTGCCCCAGGTAAAAACGGTCCCGGCAGGTGACTGCCGGGACCGTGTCGGATTGCTTACTGGCCGGTGACGATCTTGGTCCAGGTGCGCGTGATGACGCGCTGGGTCTTGGGATCGTACGGCGAGACGGTGTAGAGCTTCTTTATGGTCTCGGCATCGGGATAAACCGAAGGATCCTCCAACAGTGCCTTGTCGACGAATTGCTGCGAAGCCTTGTTGCCGTTTGCGTAGAGCACGTAGTTCGACGACTTGGCGATAACTTCCGGCTTCATCATGTAGTTGATGAACTCGAGCGCCTCTGCGACATGCGGCGCGTCGGCAGGGATCGCCATCTGGTCGAACCACATCTGCGCACCCTCCTTCGGCACGGAATAGCCGATCTCGACGCCCTGCTTGGCCTCGACCGCGCGGTTGCGGGCCTGGAACACGTCACCCGACCAGCCGACGGCCAGGCAGATATCGCCGTTGGCGAGCGCGTTGATGTATTCGGAGGAATGGAACTTCCTGATATAAGGTCGGACCTTGAGCAAGGTCTCCTCGGCCTTGGCGATATCGTCGGGCGATGTGCTGTTCGGGTCGAGGCCGAGATATTTCAGTGCAGCCGGAATGATGTCGGCCGGCGAGTCCAGCACGTAGACGCCGCAGTCCTTCAGTTTGGCCAGGCTGTCGGGGTTGAAGAAGACATCCCAGCTGTCGATCTTGTCGGTGCCGAGCGCCGCCTGCACCTTCTTGATGTTGTAGCCGATGCCAACCGTGCCCCACATGTAGTTGACCGAGTATTCGTTGCCGGGGTCGTACTTGGCCGTGCGTTCCGAAACCGTATCCCACATGTTGGAGATGTTGGGCAGCTTCGACTTGTCGAGCTTCTGGAACACGCCGGCCTGGATCTGGCGCGCAAGGAAATTGCCGCTGGGCACGACGACGTCATAGCCGCTGCCGCCGGCAAGCAGCTTGGTCTCAAGGATTTCGTTGGAATCGAAGGTATCATAGACGACCTTGATGCCGGTTTCCTTGGTGAAATCGTCGATGATCGAACTGTCGATGTAGTCCGACCAGTTGAAGACGTTGACGACACGATCTTCGGCGTGACCGCCGACGGTGAAAAATGTCAGGAATGCCGACGTTGCCGAAAGCCAGAGCGCTTTGCGGATCATGCTATTCTCCTTTGATGAGTGTTCCTTCACCGGCTCGTCGCGACATCAGCGCGACCGGCATTTTCTTCAGACTATTGAGCTTTCCAAGGGGCGACAAGCGCGAACTGCCGAGACCATGCAGGCGGTTCGATGAGATGGTTGGATGCCCCTGAGGCGGCCTGGGAGGCGTGCCAATACCGTCAGAGGCTTTCGCCATGGCGCGGGCAGAGATACGACGATATGGTCCGGTCCCGATCGGACCGGCTGGGAGACTTGGCAAGATACGCCTGTCTTGTTGTTGCCGTATTCCCAGCCTGCCCGTGCCGCAGCGACGTTGTCAATGGCAAAGCTGCAGGCCGCTTCAATTAGGTGACGGCACCCCGGTGACCCCTGCGCGTTCGGGCCTTGCCTGGCGCTTGAATTCGAGCCCGATATGGACGAGCAGCGCCGTGACCACAACCGCGCCGCCGATGATGGTGCGCCCCGACGGCACCTCGGAATGAATGAGCCAGACCCATATCGGGCCGAGGATCGGCTCGAACGTGCCGAGCAGCGCCGCGATGGCCGCCGGGATCAGTCGCGCGCCGGTGGCGAAGAAGGCCAGGCCGAGGCCGAGATTGACCACGCCGAAGGCAAACAGAAAGCCCATGTCACTGACAGATACGGTGAGGGTCGATGCCTGCGAGACGGCAAAGCCGGCCGCGAGCATGGTGCCGAGGCACGTCGCCGGCGTCATGCGCACGCCGGAGAACCGCCGGGTGATGACGGTGGCGACCGAAAACATGACCGCGATCAACAGCGCCAGCCCATCGCCCATGGGCGAGACGGCGCCATCGAGCGATTCCGACACCATGATGGCGACGCCGGTGATGACGGCGGCGATTGCCACCCAGGTCGCGACACCAACCCTTTCGCGAAACAATGCCCAGGCAAACAGCGCCGCCAGCAACGGCACGCCTGCCTGCATCAAAAGGATGTTAGCGACGGTGGTGTAGGCGAGCGCCACGACGAAGGCGGTCGATGCCGTGGCAAAGCAGATCCCGACGGCAAGGCCGGGCAACCCCATGTCACGGAACAGCTTCAGCATGCCACGCCAGCCGTCACGCCAAACCATGAAGCAGACCAGGAAGGCGGCTGCCCACACGGATCGCCAGAAAATGACCGTCCAGCTGTCACCGACAGTGATGAAGCGGGCGATGGCGCCGCCGAAACTCCACATCAGCGCCGACAGGAAGACCAAAAGCATGCCGACGCGCTCCTCGCGCGGCGAGACGGCTGGCGATGCGACGATCGGCGATGCGGTATCGATCATGGCTGCCACTGTCGGGCTCTTGTGGACGGGACGATGCGCAAGGGACGACAAAAAGATGCTCTGTTCGCGTAACGCAAAGGCGCAGGCCGGAACTGAGCCAGCGGCCGCCGACAATTGTGGCACCTTGCTCCATTTCAGAAGAACACGGCGTCACTGAAAATCGAAAGCACTCAGGCCCGTCACCATCTCGTCGAGGCCGAGCGGGCGCGTCACCGGCGGTTCTGCCCGCGCCAGGCAGCCGACGCGTTCGCAAAGCCGGCAAGCAGGCCCGACCGGCGTCGCCGCGACGGTGCCGGCCTTTGCGGTAATTGCCGCACCGGGCAATGCCGCGCCATAGACGATGTCGTCACGAAAGCCGATGTCGCAACCGAGCAGCAGCGCGGTGCGGCGCGGGCGTTCCGAGAATGCGCCTTGCGGCCCTTCCAGCGTGCGGGCGATGCACAGGAACTCGGCGCCGTCGGGCATTTCCACTGCCTCCACGAAGACCTGGCCGGGCTGGGTGAAGGCGACATGCACGGGCAGCTTGGGACAGCCGCCGCCAAAGCGGCTTTGAGGAAAGCCCTGGCTGCCGGCCTTGCGGAAGCGGTTGCCGGCATTGTCGACCTCCAGCATGAAAAACGGCACGCCCGAGGCACCCTGCCGCTGCAGCATGGTCAGCCGGTTGGCCGCCTGTTCGAAGGAGACCCCGAAGCGCGAACGCAGGACATCGATGTCGTAGCGGGCGCGCACGGCAGCCGCGTGAAAGGCCTGATAGGGCATCATCAGCGCATGCGCCGCATAACGGCCAAGTTCGAAGCGGGCCAGGCGGCGCGCCTCGTCGGTGCTCAGCTTGAGCGCCTGGATCTCGCCGGCGACCGCGACCGTCATGCGGATCAGGCAGGCCTCCATCGCGACTTCGCGCAACTGGTCGAACGGCGACAGGCGTTCGGACAGGAACAGGCGCTGCGAATGACGATCGTAACGGCGGCGCCAGTTCGGCATGGTCGCGACCGGCAGCACCTTGACCACGATGCCATATTCGCGCTTCAGCCAGGCCTTCAGCGCGCCGAACAGATCGTCGCCGGGATCGAGCACCGAGGTGAACGCCGCGGCCTCCTCCTCGAGGGCAGCGAAATGGTTCGGCCGGCGCTCGAAAATCTCGTGCACCTCGTCGATCGGCAGGCGGGCGCCGGAAAGCGCCGTCGCCCGACCCTCGCGTGCCAGCAATTCGTTGAGGTCGGACAGGCGCTCGGCCTGCTCGCGATAGGCGCGGAACAGCTTTATCACGGCCGCGGACGCATTGGGCGCCGCCTCGGCAAGCTCGATCAGTTCCTGATCACCCGGCAACTCGCCGACCAGCAGGGGATCGGTGAACACTTCCTTCAACGCAGCGACAGATCCCCTCGCCTCGCCCTGCAGCTCGTGTGGATCGACCTTGTAGACGGAGGCCAGCCTGAGGATCAGCTGCACCGTCAGCGGCCGCTGGTTGCGCTCGATCAGATTGAGGTAGGACGGCGAAATGCCGAGACCCTCGGCCATCGCCGTCTGGGTCAGGCCCTTGGCGTTACGAATGCGGCGGATGCGCGGCCCGGCGAAGATCTTCTGGTCAGCCATGGACTGTCCTTTACAGCAATTTACACGAATTTCCTGGGCACGGGCCTTTTACAATAATGACAAATTTACAACGCACTTCTGTCAAACGCAACACAGGTTTTCTCTTATATCCTCTCAGTTTACCTGATTTTTGTGGCTGATTTCGCGCAGAAATGTAAATCCAGTCATACCCAAATACCCCCAAATGATTGACGCCTTGACACAGATCAGCAATTCCTCGGAGTGACCAATGACTGATTTTTACAACCTCGTCCCATCGGCGCCGGAAGGTCGCTTCGACGGTATCGAACGACCCTACTCGGCGGCGGATGTGAAGCGTCTGCGCGGTTCGGTGCAGATCCGCCAGAGCCTTGCCGAAATGGGCGCCAATCGGCTGTGGAAGCTCATCCACGAGGAGGACTTCGTCAACGCGCTCGGCGCCATGTCCGGCAATCAGGCGATGCAGCAGGTGCGCGCCGGGCTGAAGGCGATCTACCTGTCGGGCTGGCAGGTTGCCGCCGACGCCAACACGGCTGGTGCGATGTATCCGGACCAGTCGCTCTATCCGGCCAATGCGGCGCCCGAACTGGTCAAGCGTATCAACCGCACGCTGCAGCGCGCCGACCAGATCGAGACCTCCGAAGGCAACGGGCTTTCGGTCGAAACCTGGTTCGCGCCGATCGTTGCCGACGCCGAAGCCGGCTTCGGCGGGCCGCTCAACGCCTTCGAAATCATGAAGGCCTTCATCGAGGCGGGCGCCGCCGGCGTCCACTATGAGGACCAGTTGGCGTCGGAAAAGAAATGCGGCCATCTCGGCGGCAAGGTGCTGATCCCGACTGCGGCGCACATCCGCAACCTCAACGCCGCGCGCCTGGCGGCGGACGTGATGGGCACGCCGACCCTGGTCGTCGCGCGCACCGATGCGGAAGCCGCCAAGCTGCTCACCTCCGACATCGACGAGCGCGACCAGCCTTTCGTCGACTACGACGCCGGGCGCACGGTTGAAGGTTTCTATCATGTCAGGAACGGCATCGAGCCCTGCATTGCCCGCGCCATCGCATATGCGCCTTACGCGGATCTGATCTGGTGCGAGACCTCGAAACCCGACCTGGCGCAGGCCAGGAAATTCGCCGACGGCGTGCGCAAGCACCATCCCGACAAGCTGCTCGCCTACAATTGCTCGCCGTCGTTCAACTGGAAGAAGAACCTCGACGACGCGACGATTGCCAAGTTCCAGAAGGAGCTCGGCGCCATGGGCTACAAGTTCCAGTTCATCACGCTCGCCGGCTTTCACCAGCTCAACTACGGCATGTTCGAATTGGCGCGCGGCTACAAGGCGCGGCAGATGGCGGCCTATTCCGAGTTGCAGGAAGCGGAGTTCGCGGCCGAGGCCGATGGCTACACCGCGACCAAGCATCAGCGCGAGGTCGGCACCGGCTATTTCGACGCCGTGTCGATGGCGATCACCGGCGGCCAGTCGTCGACCACCGCCATGCATGAATCGACGGAGCACGCGCAGTTCAAACCGGCCGCCGAATAGCGAACAGAAAAACTCAGAGGAAACGCCCGACAGGGCTTGGGACACAAGGAGAAAACCAATGGCATCGATAAGCCGCGTCAAGGAACGCGCCGAGGAACAGTCGACAACGATGAGCGTCGACCAGCAGGCGACGATCCGCATGCTGGCCAACGACCTGCACCGCCTCAACCAGTCGGTTATGAAGGCGGTCGAGGCGGGCGTCTCGGTGGAACTCGTGCGCTCGGCACGACATCACGGCGGCGACGGCAACTGGGGCGATCTGCTGATCCCGGTGATCGTCACGCAGCAGAGCCACGGCTGACTGAAATTCATGCAACCGACCCTTCACCTGCGCAGGTGAATTTTCTTTTTATGAAATGCACGTGTGGACAGTCGAGTACAGTAGCGTTGCTTGAAATTCACTGTCCCGGCGATGATTTCGGGCACTTTTATTTCAACTTGACATAGGCTGCGATCTCACGCCAATTGCGCTCCGGATTCAACTCTGCATTGAAATAGGGGCGAGCTTCTTGGCTGACTTGTGTGCCCGGTGAATCGCGAAGGCGAGACTCCAAGACATCCGAATCTGGTGACCCGCGGCTCAACCACCGAGGCGATCCGTGATCCGTCGCAGGTGCTTGTCGTCGGCAGGTCGCCAATCAATCGCGTGGTGATTTCAAAGATCGTCGAGCGATCCGGGCTCAAGCCGATTTCGGAATCTCCCGACACGGCGGCAAGGATCTTGCGGTCGCTCATTCCCGGCGCGGTTGTCCTTGACGGCGGCGCCGACAACAAGGACTGCGACAATCTGATGTCCAGCATCGACGCGTTGCGCCGCGCCTCGGGCAAATCGCTGCCACCGGTAATCCTGCTGTCAACCAAGAATGGCACCACGGAAAGCCTGGGCCTGCCTGGTGTCATCGACGTGGTGATCGCCAAGCCGATCACGCCCGAACGGTTGCAACCGGTGATCGATCGCCTGATCGGCCGCTGAGGCAATTGCGGGAAAGTGTGTAGCGGTTTTTCCGTCCGGAATCGAACCAGGTAAGGCCGGGCGACCACGGATCGCCCGGCGATCAGGGATCGATGATGCTTTCGATCAGTCCGGGCAGTTGTCCGAGATCGGATATCTGGCGGAACCTCGATTCGGTTACCGGCGCTTCGACATGCTCCAGCACCCAGGTCAGTTCATGCGGCACATGAACACCCCACCCGCCGGCCTCGATGGCCGGCACCACATCCGACTTCAGCGAGTTGCCGACCATCATGCTTTTCGCCGGACCATCGCCGTGGCGCTTGAAGAGCCTGCTATAGGTGGCAGCATTCTTGTCGCTGACGATCTCGACCGCGTCGAACAGATCGCCAAGGCCTGAGCCAGCCAGCTTGCGCTCCTGGTCGAAGAGGTCGCCCTTGGTGATCAGCACGAGGCGGAATGCGCCGGCAAGCTCTTCGACCGTCTCGCGGGCGTGCGGCAAGGCCTCGATCGGATGGCTCAGCATCTCGCGGCCGGCATCGAGAATCTCCGCTATGACCGAGCCCGGCACGCGGCCTTGCGTGACCTCGATCGCCGTCTCGATCATCGACAGGGTAAATCCCTTGATGCCGAAGCCATAGACAGCGAGGTTGCGCCTTTCGGCCTCCAGCAATCGTGCCGAGATGTGCTCCGCTTCGCCATGGTCGACGAGCATGGCGGCAAAGCGCTTTTCCGTCAGCCGGAAGAACTGCTCGTTCTGCCACAACGTGTCGTCGGCGTCGAAGCCGATCGTCGTCAGTTTGTCATTGCGCCGCATTGAACGCCTCGATTGGAATGGGACGGCCGAAACTAAGCCGATTGGCGTGTTTTTCAACCGCACCGGGCAATGCCCGACGCGGCTCCCCTTCCCTTCCATAGGAGGGCACGGCTATACTCCACAATCCGCAACCCAATCTGGTGAATGATGCCGCCTGCAAAAAAGGAAGTCCGTCCGTCGAGCCGCGGAGGACGCGCCCGCACGCCTGCCTTCGTGAAAAACCAACGAGGCGTCAAGAACTGGAAGGAAGTCAGCGCCTGGCTGGAATGGCGCGGCATCGAGGACATCGAGTGCATCACGCCCGATCAGGCAGGCGTCGCGCGTGGCAAGATGATGCCATCGAAGAAATTCACCTCCAACACCTCGCTGGCGCTGCCGTCGGCAGTCTTCATGACGACGATATCCGGCGGCTACCCCGAGGATGGCAACGGCTTCCACTACCCCGAAGACGACGGCGACCTCAAACTGATGCCCGACCTGTCGACGCTGACGGTGGTGCCCTGGGAAGAAGACCCGACGGCAGCGGTCATCTGCGACCTCGTCCACCAGGACGGACGCTCGGTCGAGTTCACGCCGCGCAACGTGTTGAAGCGTGTGGTGGCCGCCTATGACAAGCTCGGCCTGAAGCCTGTGGTGGCGCCCGAGATCGAGTTCTACCTGGTGCGCAAGAATCCCGACCCGGACTATCCGCTGACCCCGCCGGTTGGCCGGTCGGGACGCGCGATCGGCGGCGGCGCCGGCTATTCGATCGCCGGCGTCAACGAATTCGACGAACTGATCGACGACATCTACCATTTCTCCGAAAGCCAGGGCCTGGAGATCGATACGCTGATCCACGAGGAAGGTGCCGGCCAGTTGGAGATCAATCTGCGCCATGGCGACCCGATCGAACTGGCCGACCAGGTGTTCATGTTCAAGCGCACCATTCGCGAGGCGGCGCTGAAGCACGAGATCTACGCCACCTTCATGGCCAAGCCGATCCAGGGGCAACCCGGCTCCGCCATGCACATCCATCAGTCGATCATCGACAAGAAGACCGGACAGAACATCTTTTCGGCCGCTGACGGCTCGGAAACCGACGATTTTTTCCACTTTATCGGCGGCATGCAGAAGCATGTGCCGAACGCGCTGGTGATGTTCGCGCCCTATGTCAATTCCTACCGCCGGCTGACACAGGCGGCGTCGGCGCCGGTCAACAACAAATGGGGCTATGACAACCGCACCACGGCGTTTCGCGTGCCGCGCTCGGATCCGGCGGCACGGCGCGTCGAAAACCGCATCCCGTCCTCCGATGCCAATCCCTATCTGGCGCTGGCGGCATCGCTTGCCTGCGGGCTGATCGGCATCACCAACAAGATCAAGGCCGAGCCCCCGGTCCTGACCACGGCCAATGCCGACGAGATCGACCTGCCGCGCGGCCTGCTCGAAGCCGTCGACCTGTTCGAGGGCGACGAGGAACTCTGCGCGCATCTGGGCAAGTCGTTCGCCGCGACCTATGCGGCGATCAAGCGCGCGGAATTCGAGACCTTCATGGAAGTGATCAGTCCGTGGGAGCGGGAGTATTTGTTGCTGAATGTGTAGGGGAGTAGGGGAGTAGGGG
>NZ_RZQT01000160.1:0-12119 GCF_003998485.1 Mesorhizobium sp. M7A.F.Ca.CA.001.04.2.1 | reverse complement strand
GCCACCAGCAGCGGCACCGACAGCATCGGGTCGTTGTGCAGGAGTTCCAGGGTCACCGTGACATTGCCGTCTGGATCCTCCATGGCGCGGGCGGCAACGCCGCGGAACGCATTGGAGGGCAGAACGATGATCGCGGGCAGGCCGCTCATCTCGAGCAAGCGGCGGATCACGGCGCCGCGCTGGTCGATGGTGAAGGTTACATCGCCGTAGTCGTCGCGAGTCGCGTAGCTCACCACTTGCGGCAGGCGGAATGGGTCGAGACGCATGTTGCGTCCCGCCCAGACTGGCTTCAGTCCGGTGTTCATAGAGTGGCCTTCCTGTCTGTCTCCTGAGAGCCGGTGTCCGGTTCTCTCCGGGCCGGTTTTTCCAGCCTCGTTTGTATGGAGACAGTAGCGCGGGCTCCTTACCGCCCCGCTTAAGAAAGTCGGTTAAATTTTGCTGATCTCAGGGATGGTTATCGGAATCCCACCAGCCACAAGATGTCGAAAGGATCAGATAACCTTACCCGGATTCATGATGCCGGCCGGGTCGAAAGCGGTCTTCACCCTTCGCATCAGATCGATCGCCATCGGCGGCGCGGTGGCGATCAGTTCGTCGCGCTTCAACTGGCCGATGCCATGCTCGGCCGAGATCGAACCGTGCAGGCTGCGCACCACATCGTGCACCGCCTTGTTCATGGGGTGATAGAGAGCGAGGAACGCCTCATCGTCGCCGTCGACGGGCCGGGAAATGTTGTAGTGGAGATTGCCGTCGCCCATATGGCCGAAGCAGACCACGCGCGCGCCGGCGCTCACCGACGCCACCGCGCCGGCGGCTTCTTCGATGAAACGCGGGATCGAGGCAATAGGCACCGAAATGTCGTGCTTGATCGAGGCGCCCTCCGGTTTCTGCGCCTCGGGCAGCAACTCACGGAAATTCCAGAAGGCATCGCCCTGCGCGAGACTCGCGGCAATGACGGCGTCGCCGACGAATTCCTGTTCGAGGCCAGCCGACAGCACATCCTCGATCAACGCTCTCGAATCTTCCGACGAACGGCCTGATGAAATCTGCATCAGCACGTACCACGGCCAGTCCTCGATCAGCGGCCGCACCACACCCTGGGCATGCGCCAGGGTGAAATCATATGGCCGCCTGCCGATCAGTTCGAAAGCGGTGAGTGCTGCCCCGGCACGGTCCATGGCCAGGCCGAACAGCGAAAGTGCCGCCTCGGGCGACGACAGGCCGACGAAGGCGACTTCGCGCCCCTTCGGCTTCGGGAACAGCTTCAGCACGGCGGCGGTGATGACGCCGAGCGTGCCTTCGGCGCCGACGAACAGGTTTTTTAGATCGTAGCCGGTGTTGTCCTTCTTCAGCTTGCGCAGGTCGTCGAACACCTCGCCGGTCGGCAGCACCACCTCGACACCGAGGCAAAGTTCACGCGCATTGCCGTAGGCAAGCACGCCGGTGCCGCCGGCATTGGAGGAAAGATTGCCCCCGATCTGGCAGGAGCCTTGCGCGGCCAGCGACAGCGGGAACAGCCGGTCGGCGGCGTCGGCTGCCTCCTGCAGCGTCTGCAGGATGACACCGGCCTCGACCGTCACCGTGTTGGACAGGACATCGATCTCGCGGATACGGTTAAGGCGCGACAGCGACAGGACGATTTCGCGCCCGGACCTGTCCGGCACCTGCGCGCCGACCAGCCCGGTGTTGCCGCTTTGCGGCACGATCGGCGATCCCGTCTCGGTCGCCAGCCGCATGATCCGGCTGACCTCCTCGACGCTGCCCGGCCGCAGCACCAGCGATGTCGCGCCGTGCCAGAGCCCACGTCGCTCAATGAGGTAGGGCGCGATGTCCTGCTGATCACGCAGCGCATATTTGTCGCCGACGATCGCAGCGAAGCGATCTATGAGGGCGGGATCGAGTGTCTCTGTGATTTCGATCATAGGGGAAACTATGTTGCGGGTTGCGTGATGTCACGAGGGGCGGCTGCACGCGACAGCCGATCGTTGATCGCTTCGCCGAGCCCGTCACAGGGAATAGGCTCGACGGCGATGGTGCGCGCGCCGCTGCGGTCGAGTGCCTGCATATAGGCGAACAGATTGCTCGCCGCTTCGCGCAGGTCACCGGTTTCGGACAAATTGAGGAAGGCTTCGGCGCGGTGCCAGCCTTGTGCCCTCTGGCCGCCGAAGCCGAGCAAAGCCTCGCCCTCGCCGACCGTGCCGGCATTGAGCCGCATCGCGGCACTTGGCGCATAGTGCGAGGCAAGCATGCCCGGCGCCTCGATACTGGCGGTGCCGCCGCGCAACAATTCCATGCCGATGGCCGCCTCGATCTCCTCGGCGGCGATGCCGCCGGGCCTCAGCAGCCGCATTCTTTCCCCCTCGGCCTTGAGAATCGTCGATTCCAGCCCGACCGGGGTCGCGCCGCCATCGACCACCAGCTTTATCCGCGCACCGAGATCGGCTGCCACCGCTTGCGCGGTCGTTGCGCTGATCCTGCCGGATGAATTGGCGCTGGGCGCGGCAAGCGGGCGGCCGAGCCTGGCGATCAGATCGCCGCCAAAGCCCCTCGGCATGCGCAAGGCGATTGTATCGAGCCCGGCGGTGACCAGCGGATGGATGCCGTTGCCGGGCCGTTGCGGCAGCACCAGCGTCAGCGGACCGGGCCAGAACGCGCGCGCGAGTTTCTTCGACAGCGGATCGAACAGCGCGAGGCGCTCGGCCATCGCCATGTCGGCGACATGGGCGATCAGCGGGTTGAAGCGCGGCCGCCCCTTGGCTTCGAAGATGCGCGCGACGCCGATGCCGTTGGTCGCGTCGCCGGCCAGCCCGTAGACGGTTTCCGTCGGGATGGCGACGACATCGCCCTCCCTGAGCAGCGCCAGCGCCCGCTCCAGCGCCTCGCCCGAGCCAAGTATTTCAGCCACTCTCGTCACCTCACAGATGCGGGGTGCGTAGTACGATGGCGGCCATTGGGCAAGTCGGCTGTTGGGTAACCGTTTGTTGGCGAGCAGGAGCATTGGCGATTTATCAATCCCTAAAATGCTATGTTTCCGCGAAAGCCGGCATCAATTCCGGCCTGCTATCGAACAGCTTCTGGGCAAAGGGGAGCGATATCGGTGTCTGCGCGTATCCTGCTGGGTATCATTCTTGCTGTTGCGGCCGGCGAAGCCCAGGCATCATCCCTGGTTTTTCCAGGCACGCCATCCTCCACACCATCGATCGTCAGGATCGGCGCTCCCAACCAGCCTGGAACCGTCGATGCGGTCAACACCAGCGATGCGCGGTCGGTGATGGCAGTAGGGGAAGCGCCGCCCGACGTCACCGATGAAAAGGTAGCGGCGATCCCGGACAAGCCCGCGACCGGACACGGCTTCCAGCCAGGCCCGATGGTCATCCGTGGCGGCGTTACCGGTCCCGATTTCCCGGCACCCGCGCCAACCGCTGCACCAGCGACCGGTGCCGCGCCGGCCGCTGGCACCGCGCCGGCAACGGCCACCGCTTCCGCTGCCCCCTCAGGGAACGCCGAGAACAAACCCGCCCCGCCGAGCGCTCCGGCCCCGGCAGCAGGGCAGCGCATGCCTCCCAACGGCTACACCAAGTAGCCTCGGCTCAAAGACAGCCGACATCGATGGCGTGACTTGACGGCGATCTGGCGCCCGGCGCACCATTGCCAGGCAGTCCCCGTTCCAGGCATTTCTGGCAGACGGGATTTCATCACTAGGGGTAAAGGGGGTCCATGAGAAAATCTGGAATCGTAACCGGAGCAGGCTTATTGCTGGCGTCACTGCTTGGCGTCGTCGCGGCTCATGCCGACGACATGCTGGGATCCTATGTCGCGCGCATTTCCGATCGCGACCATCAGGCGAGTGACGGCTATGCGCTGGACAATGCCGCGCAGATGGTGCGGCAGGACCGCGCCAACTGGCACAAGTTCCACCGCCGTGACAGCGACGACGAGGCTGATGGCTGGTTCAGGACCAACGACCAGCGCGCCGACCTGCAGCGCATGCTGGAACGCGGCGGCGCGATGAGTTCCTCGACCAAGCGCGCCATCGTCAATGGCGAACCGCTGATCCAGGTCGACGTCTACGAAAACAGCGTGCGCGTCAGCATTCTCGAGAACTGACGGGCCGTCGCCGGGGCGGCTGACAGTCGGCTTCGGGGACGGCTGATAGGAAAAGGCGGCGCCTCGGCGCCGCCTTGCCATCGATAGACTCGGCGGCCGAAAAGATCAGGCCGCTTCTTCCTTGTCGTCGTCGTCTTCGGACTCGTCGCCTTCAGCCTTCACGCTGTCCTCGGCGTCGTCTTCGTCCTCGTCTTCATCTTCGTCGTCATCCGAGAGCGTGGCAGCTTCGGTGGACTCTTCGCCTTCTTCATCGTCGCCGTCTTCGTCGTCATCAGACAGGTCAGCGGCTTCGATCGCTGCGGCGGCGGCATGATCGAGAATGGTTTCGGAAGCGGATTCAAGCGCCTCGGCGGGAGTTTCTTCTGTCACTTCGATTTCGTGATCGGAATTCATGGAAGCCTCCGTGGGGTTGGGGAACATGTCCCTTTTGCCACGGAGAGATCATCGCCATATGACTGTAAGCCGGCTCGAACGGCCGGTAGCAGAGAATATTTTCTTCGCCTTAACCTGCGATCCTGGAGAAATCCGCGACCTGACCGGTGGCCGCGCGGATGCGGGCGAGCAGCGCCAGGCGGTTGGCACGCACCGCCTGATCCTCATCGTTTACAAGAACATGCTCAAAGAATGAATCAACCGGCTCGCGCAACACGCTAAGCGCCAGCAAGGCGCCGGAAAAATCATCGTTTTGAATCGCTTCGCCGGCTTGCTTCTCAGCCTGGTTCACCGCCGCAAACAGCGATTTCTCGGTATCCGCGCGAAACAGCGCCGGCTCAACGGTTTCGGCGACCGCCGTTTTCTTTTTCTCCTCGGCAGCCAGAATGTTGGCAGCGCGCTTGGTGCCGGCGAGCAGGTTCTTGCCGTCCTCGGTGTCGAGGAAGGAGCCGAGCGCCTCGACGCGGCGGACGATCTGCAAGAGGTCGTCGGACTGCGGCGTGATGACGGCATCGATGAGATCGTGCCGGGCGCCCTGATCGCGGAGGTAGACTTTCAGGCGGTCGTGGAAGAAGGACAGAAGGTCAGACGCTTTCCCGACGATGGATGCCAGCGCCAGTCGAATATCATTCTCGACCAATATTCTAACCACACCCAGCGCCGCTCTACGCAGCGCATAGGGATCCTTCGACCCAGTCGGCTTTTCGTCGATTGCCCAGAAACCGACCAGCGTATCGAGCTTATCGGCAAGCGCCACGGTGATCGAAACCGGATCGCTCGATACGCGATCGGACGGGCCTTGCGGCTTGTAGTGTTCCTCCGCTGCAGCGGCGACCGATGCGTGCTCGCCCTGAAGCAGCGCATATTTGCGGCCCATGGCGCCCTGCAGTTCCGGGAACTCGCCGACGACTTCAGTGGTGAGATCTGCCTTGGCCAAGACGGCAGCGCGGCGCGCGAGTGCGGGATCGGCGCCGACGATCGGAGCCAGTTCTTCCGCCAATCGCTTGATCCGCTCCACCCGTTCGCCCTGCGTGCCGAGCTTGGCGTGGAAAGTCACGCCGAGATGGTCGAGGCGGGCCATGCGCTGGTCGAGCGGCTTCTTGAGATCAAGCCCGAATTTTTCCGCCGATGCCTCGAGCTCAGCCAGGTCAGGCAAATCGCCCTGGTCGGTCGTCCAGAAATAAAGCGCGTCGGACAGGCGGGCGCGCACCACCTTGCCGTTGCCGTGGGCGATCTCCTTGCCGCCATCCTTGGCTTCGATGTTGGCGGTTAGAATGAAGCGATTGGAAAGCGCGTCGTCGACACCCTGCGGCCGCGTCACAAAGCACTTCTGGTTGGCGCGGATGGTCAGTCGTATCACCTCGGCTGGAATGGCGAGGAATGCCTCCTCGAACTCGCCCATCAGCACGACAGGCCATTCGACCAGCCCGGACACCTCCTCCAGCAGCCCTTCGTCCTCGACCAGGTCGAGCCCGTTGGCGAAGGCGAGATTGCGGGCATCGGCAAGGATGATCTCCTTGCGACGATCGGCATCGAGCACGACCTTGGCCGCTTCCAGTTTGGAAACATAGTCGTCGAAGCGGCGCACCATGATCGCATCAGGCGCATGAAAACGGTGGCCATAGGTGATGTTGCCGGAGCGGATGCCGTCGATCTCGAAATCGACCACGACAGGCTCCTCGGTCTCCGGGCCGAAGGTGCACAGGATCGATTGCAGCGGGCGCACCCAGCGCAATGAACCGGGCTTGGCCGAGGCCGGCCCCCAGCGCATCGATTTCGGCCACGGGAAATTGCGGATGATATCAGGCACCAGGTCCGCGATGATCTGTTCGGCCGCCCTGCCCGGCTTCGAAATGTGGGCGACATAAAAATCGCCCTTCTTCGGATCGGAATGGACATGCGCCTCGGCGATCGAGGAAAGTCCGGCCTTGCGCAGGAAGCCCTGGACCGCCTGTTCGGGCGCCGATGTCGAAGGCCCCTTGATCTCTTCGTTTATATCCTTCGAGCGCGCGGTGAGACCCCTGATGTCGAGGGTCAGCCGCCGCGGCGTCCAGTACTCGCGCGCCGCCTCATAGGTCAGCCCCGCCTCGACCAGGCTGTCGGTCAGCATCTTCCTGAGATCGCCAGCCGCCTTGCGCTGCATGCGGGCGGGAATCTCTTCCGAGCGGAGTTCTAGAAGCAGGTCAGGCATGGATGGGGCTCACGCGGCAAAATGGTCCGGGCGGGGGCATAGCAACTCGGCTGGCCGCTGTCACCCTTTCCGCACGGGGATCGCCGATTTGCGCCCGTTTCCAGAAATTTTGGCCATCCTGTCGGGACGAGACCGCGCCACCCGTCCTTGGATCAAAGATTTCCATGAACCGAACGCAGCGCTGAAGCGACCCACGCTCAGGCAGGGAACATTTGGCTCAACGACCATGAAAACGGCATCCAGACTTCTGCAGATCCTCGCACTCGGCGCCTGCTTCACCGCGCAGGCTCACGGTGCCTTCTCGATGCCGGGCGTTCGACAGGCATTGCGCACAATCGACGGTGCCAGCAGCCAGAACATATTGCCGATCAAAGCTTCCTTCGAGATGATGAAGCGGGCCTGAGACTCAGGCCGCCAGGCCACCCGCCTGCGTCTTCAAAAACGCCTCACCGCAGGCCTTCGCCAGATTGCGCACCCGCAGGATGTAGCTCTGCCGTTCGGTGACCGAAATCACGCCGCGCGCGTCAAGCAGGTTGAAGACATGGCTGGCCTTGATGCACTGATCATAGGCCGGGAAAACCATGCGGTGCATCGGCAGATTGTCGTTCGATGCCGGCGCGCCGGCATCGAGCAGCGCCTTGCATTCGGTCTCGGCGTCCTCGAAGTGGCGCAGAAGCATCGCCGTGTTGGCGTGTTCGAAATTGTGGCGCGAATATTCCTGCTCGGCCTGCAGGAAGACATCGCCATAGGTGACCTTGTCGGCGCCTTCCCGGCCGTTGAAATTGAGCTCGTAGACATTGTCGACGCCCTGCACATACATGGCCAGCCGCTCCAGCCCGTAGGTGAGTTCGCCGGCCACCGGCGCGCATTCGATGCCGCAGACCTGCTGGAAGTAGGTGAACTGCGAGACTTCCATGCCGTCGCACCAGCATTCCCAGCCGAGACCCCAGGCGCCCAGCGTCGGGCTTTCCCAATCGTCCTCGACGAAGCGGATGTCGTGCAGCAGCGGATCGACGCCGATCGCTGCCAGCGAGCCGAGATAGAGTTCCTGCAAGTTGGGCGGGTTCGGCTTCAGGATCACCTGGTACTGGTAATAATGCTGCAGCCGGTTCGGGTTCTCGCCATAACGCCCGTCCTTGGGGCGGCGCGAGGGCTGGACATAGGCAGCGTTCCAGCGTTTTGGGCCGAGCGCGCGCAGCGTCGTTGCCGGATGAAAGGTGCCGGCGCCGACTTCCATGTCGTAGGGTTGCAGGATGACGCAGCCGTAGGCCGCCCAATAGTTGTGCAAGGTCAGGATCAGCCCCTGGAACGAGCGGCTGGGATGCATATGGGCGGGGATTTCAATTGTCACGGGTGGCCTCGACAGCACAGGCTAGCTTGCCGGCACGTCCTAGAGACACGGCGGCGAAGCGTCAAGCAAAGCACGACGATGCGGTCGCGCCGACATTATGGACAATGTTGAAAGCTTTGCAGGGGCTGGCCCATTGCCCATCTCTCGGGCCTGCGCTCTGTTCGCCTGTGCAGCAACGACAACAGGTTCCAGCCATGCCCAGCCCGATCGTCATCCGCCCCGTTGCGCGACAGGATTTCGAGCAATGGCTGCCGCTGTGGGACGGCTACAATGCATTTTATGGCCGCTCGGGCGAAACGGCCCTGCCGGGTGAGATTACCCAGATGACATGGTCGCGTTTCTTCGATGCCTATGAGCCGGTCCACGCGCTGGTGGCCGAAAGCGAGGGACGGCTTCTCGGCCTCGTGCATTATCTCTTCCATCGCAGCACCACGGCGATCGCGCCCAATTGCTATCTGCAGGACCTTTTCACCACGCAGGCATCGCGTGGCAAAGGCATCGGACGGGCGCTGATCGAGGGCGTCTACGAGCGTGCCCAGGCGGCCGGCTCAGGCCGGGTATACTGGCTGACGCATGAGACCAATCACACGGCAATGAAGCTTTACGACAAGGTCGCCGAACACTCCGGCTTTGTCGTCTATCGCAAGCTCTTCTGAGGCAGCCAGCCGAATACGCGGTTCAAACGAAAACGGGACCCTGAAAAGAGCCCCGTTTGCGTTGAATTCAAATGGCTGACTTCATCCCTTCGGGGCGGGCACCGGCTCCGGCTTGACCTTCGGGGTCTCCTGCGCCGTGTTGGATTCGATCGGCGGCAGGCCCTTCATCAGCTTCTGCTGCAAGTTGGCCAGCACATCGGGATCCGGCTTCAGGTCGCGAGCCTGGTTCCACTGGAAGGTGGCTTCCAGCTTGCGGCCGACGCGCCAGTACGCATCGCCCAGGTGGTCGTTGAGAACCGGATCTTCCGGCTTCAGCGACACGGCGCGTTCCATTTCGCGCACCGCGTCATCGAACCTGCCGAGGCGGAAATAGGCCCAACCCAGCGAATCGACGATGTAACCGTCGCTCGGCCTGAGGTCGACGGCCTTCTGAATCATCGCCAGCCCTTCCTTGAGATTCATGTTCATGTCGACCCAGGAATAGCCGAGATAATTCAGCACCTGCGGCTGGTCGGGGAACAGTTCCAGCGCCTTGCGGAAGTTCGGCTCGGCCTTGGGCCATTCCTTCAGGCGCTCATAGGCGATGCCGCGCTGGTAGAAGATGTTCCAGTTGGCTGCGGTCGGCGTCTTCAGCGCCTCGACAGCCTTGTCGTAGAGTGTGGCGGCCGAACGGAAATCCTCCTTCGAGGAATAGACGCCACCGAGCGCCAGATAGGCGCGCATGTCATTGGGATGGGCGTCGACGAAAGCCTTCAGATGAGTGATCGCTTCTTCGTGACGGTCGAGATCGGCAAGGTTGAGGCCGAGTTGCAGGTCCGAAAGCTCCTTCAGCGGCGAACCGGCGGGAATCCGGCGATAGAGCGCGATGGCGCCTTCGCCGTCCTTCAATTGCTCGGACACGGCAGCGAGTTGCACAAGGGCAGCGTCGCTGTCAGGCTTCAAAGCAAGCGCATATTGCAGATAGAGGCGCACGAACGGCTCGCCGCCGCCACGGTTGAGCGCGGTGGCGAGGTCGAGCAGGATTTCGGAGGCGCCATCGGATGGGCCGGCCACCAGGGGCGCAATCTTGTCGCCTTTTGCAATTCGGTCGCGCAAGGCGACGATTTCCAGCTTGCCAGGCGAAAACGCCTCGGCCTGGTCGAGCACCGACAGCGCCTTGGTCTTGTCGCCCTTGCGGGCCAGGAACGAGGCGTAGGCCTGGGCATTGCGCATCCAGGTTTCGGGAGCGGCACCACCGGCGGCGGTATCCTGCATGGTCGCGGCATAGATGGCCTCGGCCTTTTCGGGCATGCCGGATGCATCAGCGATCAGGGCGCGGTGGAACGACTTGAACAGGCCGAACCAATCCGGCCCCTGCAGCTTGTCGATGGACGCCATCGCATCGGCAGGCTCGCCGGCGCCTTGCTGCGCCCAGCCGGACATCACCCCGGAGATCAGCCGGTCGAGATCGGATTCCAGCGACAGCTTGAGCCAGTACTGCGCCTTGGTGAAATCCTTCTTGTGGAAGGAATCGACGGCGAGTGCCAGTCGCGAGAAACGCTCGACGTCAGGCACTTCCTTGAGCTTGTCGGCATAGACCAGGGATTCGTCGAAGCGCCCTTGCGCGATCAGCGACAGCATCAGGCTCTGCTGCAGGCCGGTGTCGCTCGGATCGAAGGCCAATGCTTGCTTGTAGTAGGCGATGGCGCTGTCGAGGTCGTTATCGCCTTCGGCGATCCGGGCTGCCAGATAGGCGCCCGAAAACGACGTGATCTTGACCGGTTCGGTGGTTTGCTTGGCATAGGCCGGCAAAGCCGAGATCGCCATGCCTGTCACAATTGCCAGCCTTGTCAGCCAGCGCGCACGTCCTTGCCGCATCGTATCCCTTTCAGCCAGGCGCCATCTCCGCGTCAGCGGGATCGGCGTAGACTCGATCTTTCCAGGCAAAGCATGGCCTTTTTGGGGTCGCGCTTCAATCCGCCTCGAATTCACAATCCGGGCACCCGATTAACAAATCATGGCGACAGGCACCAGTTTCCGCTCTTGGGATTTCGGCCATGGCCCTACGCGGCGCCGAATATATCACAGATTCGACCGCTGAGGCTCCGCTTCGACCGCGAAGGGTCGGGCCAATATCAGCCCTCGCCTGGCGAGGCAGACCGCTGCACCAGCGTGTCGCCGTAGCCGCCGGCCGCTATCGTGCTGCACAGTTCGTTCCATTCGCAGCCGCCGCAGGCCTTGCGTACACGGCCAGCCGAAAAGGCCTGCCGCATCCGGCCCAGCATCGCAGCATCGAGATCAAGACGGGCGCCGACGCGGATTGGCCGCGCCAGCAACTCGCCCACATCCTGCGTGGCGAGCCGGTCCCGCTCGACGACACTCTCGTTGAGGCAGTGCGGTTCCAGCTCATCAAGCAACGGGGCGCAGACATCGTCCGGGCCGGAAACGAGGAGGATGTCCTCGCCCCGGCTCAGGCGCTCCGCTACGCGATCATAATTGGCGGTGAAGGCGGGGCTGTATCCCTTGCCCACATAGGTGAGCAGGCAAAGGAGGTGGTGGGCGCGCAGCCTGATCGTCACGGATTGACCGGCTTGGCCTTGCCGCCGCGAAGCGCCATGAGGGTCGCGGCACCCAGCGCCGACTTGAGCAAGCCGCCGACGATGAACGGCAGGAAGCCGAAGGTAACGGCCTGTTCGGCTCCAATCATGACGGCAAGCCATGCTGTGCCCAGCACGAGGCAGGCAAGATTGCCAAGCAGCATGGCGACAAATGCCAGCACCACTCTGTTGCCGTTCCAGCCGCGTTCGGCCAGCCAGCCGACGAGGGCGCCGACAAGCGGGAAGGCGAAGAGATAGCCAGCCGTCGGCCCGACGAAATGCGCCGCACCCGCTGCCCCTCCGGACAGAACGGGAAAGCCTACAGCGCCCTCGACCAACCAGGCGGCGATGGTGAGCGCGCCAAGCCGCCAGCCATAGAGCGCGCCGACCAATGTCACGGCGAAGGTCTGCATCGTCACCGGGACCGGCACCATCGGCACTTCGACGTAGGATGACAGCGTCAGGAACAGGGTGCCGAGCACGACGGCTCCGACCTGCCAGGCAAGGGAACGATCCTGAAGCCGGAGCGGACTGAACGACGGCCTGCTGGACGAGAATGCGACGTCTGTCATTTGGATTCCTTCGATCGATTGCAAATTATAGATAATTTCTGTTTTCGATCTATTATCGAATCCACACTTCCCTGGAGATTGCAAGCCCTGGCTTGGCAGAGGCCGTCTAGAGCGTTTCACGTTTTGACGGAAGCGTACCCGGCTTTTGCGAAGTAGTTTTTGCATTCGGCTGCCTCGATGGTTTCGACGAGGTGGCCGATGTGGCGCCACGTGTCCTCGACGGTGCGTTTCTGA